>CASFUN010000001.1 GCA_949298005.1 uncultured Alphaproteobacteria bacterium
AAATTATGAAAACTACCCTAAGAACTGACATAACAGTCAAAGACATTTGTGAAGGCTTTGTTTATAACGAAGCGGAAGAAAAAGGATTGTTTGGACTATCGGGGAAATTGACAATACAACCGGAATATCAAAGAAATTATATTTATAATGATAATAAAAAAGATGTAGCTGTTATTGAGTCTATATTAAAAGGTTATCCAATTGGATTAATTTATTTCAATAAAATTGATAATAACCATTTTGAAGTACTGGACGGGCAGCAGAGAATTACAAGTATTGGCAGATTCATTACAGGTAAATTTGCTATTAAAGATGAAAATAAAATGGAACAGTATTTTGATAGTTTACCGGAAGATAAAAGACAAAAAATAAATGAAACTAAACTTTTAATTTACGAATGTGAAGGAACCGAAATCGAAATAAAAGAATGGTTTAAAACTATAAATATAGCTGGTATCCCGATAAATGAACAAGAATTATTAAATGCCGTCTATTGCGGTAATTTTGTAACATTAGCAAAACAAGAATTCAGTAATTCAAGTAATTCCCAAAATCAAAAAAGAAGCGCATATATTTCTGGAAGCGTAAATAGACAAGATTTTCTGGCAACAGCTCTGAAATGGGTTAGTGAAGGTAAAATCAGTGATTACATGAGTAAGCACAGACAAGATGATAATATATTGGAATTAAAAACATATTTTAATTCTGTAATAGATTGGGTTTCAAATATATTCCGTTGTGTGAAAAAGGAAATGCGAGGGTTGGATTGGGGTGAATTATATAAAACTTATCATAAAAATCCTTATGATATAGATGATGTAAATGAAAAAGTTAAGAACTTATACGCCGATTATTTTGTTAAAAATAAAAAGGGTATTTTTGAGTATATTTTAGGTGGTTGTGAAAATGAAAATTTGCTTGATATTCGTATATTTGACGAAATAACAAAAAAATCAGTATATACAAAACAAACAGAAGAAGCAAAACAAAAAAATGTTTCAAACTGTCCTCTATGCGCAATAAGCAATAGCACAAATAAAAATAAAATTTGGGAATTATCAGAAATGGAGGCAGATCATGTAACTGCTTGGAACAAGGGTGGTAAAACGGATATAAATAATTGTCAGATGCTTTGTATCACGCACAATAGATCAAAAGGAAACAGATAAAAATTTATCTGTTTTAATTGACTAAATAAAAAAATTAGAAATAATATACTAAAATAAGTTAATTTTTAAATGTCAAAAATAGCTGAAGAGAAATTTTACCAGGAAGCAGAAAACAACATAAAACAGGGCGAAATAGAAGAAAAAATATTAGAAATATGGAATAGAGATAATATATTTGAGCTATCTGTAAACAAAAACAATGAAAATGATTTCGTATTTTTTGATGGCCCTCCATTTGCTAATGGTCTTCCACATTATGGACATCTGCTGGCCGGTTTTATAAAAGATACGGTTGCCAGATACCAGACAATGAAAGGCAAAAAAGTTATTAGGAAATTTGGTTGGGATTGTCATGGCTTACCGGCAGAACAGAGCACAGAAAAAGGACTGGGAATCAACGGTAAAAAAGCTATAGAAGAATACGGTATAGATAAGTTCAATGAATATTGTAAAGAAGATGTATTAAAATATGTAAGCGAATGGAAAAAATATGTAAACAGATCAGGTCGTTGGGTTGATTTTGAAAATGGCTATAAAACCATGAACCTTGATTATATGGAATCGGTTATATGGGTTTTCAAGCAATTATATGATAAAGGACTTTTATATGAAGACTATAGGATAATGCCATATTCTTGGAAACTACAAACTCCACTCTCCAATATGGAAACTAAAATGGATGATTCATATAGAGAGCGAAGCGATAAAGCTGTAACGGTCAAATTCAAATTGATTGATAAACCAGAATTCTTGAAAAATGAACAAGAAAATATTTATATTTTAGCTTGGACTACTACCCCGTGGACGTTACCTTCAAATTTAGCTCTTACTATTAATAAAGATGCTGATTATATTCTAATAGAAAAAAACAAAGAATTTTTTATTATAGGTAAAAACGTTATAGAAAAGTACAAAAGAGAATTATCTGATGAAAATGAAGATAAATTCAATATAATTAATGAATTTAAAGGTTCTGAACTCATTGGTCTTAAATATGAACCACTTTTTGATTATTTAGTAAAATTAAAAGAAGTAAAAGATTCAAATAATTGCTTCAGTATAATACATGGAGATTTTGTAACATTAGATGATGGTACCGGAATAGTACATACTGCTCCGGGTTTTGGTGAAGATGATAATATAGTTTGTAAAACAGCTGGTATTCCAACTATTTGTCCTGTTGATGATGCTGGTTGTTTCACAGAAGTTGTATATGATTTTACCGGACAACAAGTTTTTGAAACAAATGATCAAATAATAATAAAACTTAAAGAAGAAAATAAATGGCTAAAAACTGAACAATATATTCATAATTATCCTCATTGTTGGCGTACAGACACACCACTAATATACAGAGCTATGTCGTCGTGGTATGTCGATGTACCTAAAATCAAGGAGAAAATGTTAAAGAATAATCAGAATATAAATTGGATTCCGGAACACGTAAAAAATGGAAGGTTCGGCAAATGGCTTGAAGGCGCTAGAGAATGGTCTATAACAAGAAACAGATTTTGGGGTTGTCCTATACCAGTTTGGAAAAGCAATAATCCAAAATATCCCAGAGTAGACGTATATGGTTCTTTAGACGAAATAGAAAGAGATTTCGGGATTCGGCCAAAAGATTTACATAGACCATTTATAGACAAATTAACAAGAAAAAATCCTGACGATCCAACCGGAAAGTCAATGATGGTTAGAGTACCTGATGTTCTTGATTGTTGGTTTGAAAGCGGTTCTATGCCATATGCGCAATTTCATTATCCTTTTGAAAATAAGGAATATTTTGAGAATAATTTCCCTGCGGATTTTATAACTGAAGGTGACGGACAACTTAGAGGATGGTTCTATTCTCTCTTAGTTTTATCAACTGCCTTATTTGATTCGTGCCCATTTAAAAATTGTATATCATATGGAACAATAATTGATGAAAATGGCAAAAAGTTATCCAAAAGATTAAGAAATTATGTTGATCCATACGAAGCTTTTGAAATATATGGTAGTGATTCTATGAGATGGTTAATGTTAAAATCGCCGGCGCTTAAAGGAGAAGAGGTTAGAATAAGTAAAGACGGTAAAGATATGAAAGAAGCATTAAGACTTGCTATAAAACCTATGCTTAACTCATATAATTTCTTTTGTATGTATGCTAATAGCGATAAAATAAAAGCACAAAAATCATTTGATTCAAAAAATATCATGGATATCTATATATTATCAAAACTAAAAGAAACAGTTGAAAACATAGATAAAAATATGAATGCTTATAACATAGGTTCTGCTTGTAGAGATACGGAATTGTTTTTTGAAACTCTAAATAATTGGTATATAAGAAGAAATAAAAATAGATTTTGGAAAACTGAAAAAGATCAAGATAAACAGGATGCCTATAATACATTATATACTGTTCTTACAATTATTTCAGAAGCTGCAGCGCCATTGGCACCATTTACGACCGAATATATTTGGTTAGGATTGAACAAGTAATAAGCGGTTTAGTAATTTAATGACACACGACATTTGGAATCCTTGGCATGGTTGTATAAAGAAAATTGAAGGTTGCTTGAACTGTTATATGTATTACCTTGATAAAAAACATAACCAAACAGAAAGCAACAATATATATAAAGTAAAGAATAATTTTAACTATCCTCTACAGAAAGATAAAAGTGGTTTATATAAAATTAAAAGTGGAGAAGAGATTAAAGTATGTATGACATCTGATTTCTTTCTAGAAGAAGCAGATAAATGGAGAGACGAAGCTTGGAATATTATAAAAAAAGACCTGATGTTATATTTTATATACTCACAAAAAGACCAGAAAGAGTATTGGATCATTTACCTAAAGATTGGAATGACGGATGGGAGAATATATTCTTTAATGTTACCTGCGAAAATCAAACAAGAGCAGATGAAAGAATACCTATATTGTTAAACTTACCATTTAAACATAAAGGTATAATGGTAGCTCCTTTTATAGATAGAGTATCTCTAAAGAAATATTTTAACTATAAACAAATAGAAAGAGTAACAGCTGGAGGAGAGAATTATGATGGTAGTAGACCATTAAATTATGAATGGGTTAAAGATTTATATGAAGAATGTAAAGAAGAAAATATAACATTTTGTTTTTTTGAAACAGGAACATACTTTATAAAAGATAATAAAACCTATCACATACCAAGCAAAAGAAAACAAAGCATTCTCGCATATAAGTCAAAACTTCAATATATTGGAAAACCAATTAACTTTAAATTAGAAACACAAAAAGATTTATTTAACAATAATAATATTTATAAAAAACATTTCAGAAAAAGATGTGATACCTGTGGAAGTAGAATAATATGTAATGGATGTTCTGACTGTGGGAGATGTGGTACTGCAAATTAAGAGAATATTATTCATCTATACAATACAATAACGCTCTAATTTTCAACTGAATATATTTGGTTGATATAAATGAATAGATAAGTAAACCTTATATTGACAACTAAAAGAAAAAGAGTGTACTTAATATAATGATTTTCATTTTCATAAAATGCTAAGACCATCGAATAGAAGCATAGACGAATTAAGAGAAATCGAGATACAAACTGATATTAACAGGTATGCAGAAGGCTCATGCTTAATATACTGTGGAAACACACAAGTTATATGTACTGCAACAGTTGAAGAAAAAGTTCCACAGTTTATAAAAGGAACAGGGCAAGGTTGGATAACAGCAGAATATAATATGATTCCAAGAGCAACTGATAAAAGAGTCTCTAGAGATAGAGAAAAAACAAATAGTAGATCTTTAGAAATCCAAAGATTAATAGGTAGATCTCTAAGAGCAGCGGTTGATATGACAAAACTTGGAGAAAGACAAATTATAATCGACTGCGATGTTATACAAGCAGATGGTGGTACAAGATGTGCATCTATAACTGGAGGTTTTGTCGCAATGTACTCTGCTATAAATTTATTAGTAAAACAAAGAAAAATAAAAGAATTTCCAATAAATAGTTTTGTTGCTGCTGTCTCTTGTGGTATATATAAGAATATATGTGTTTTAGATTTTGATTATGAAGAAGATAGTAATTGTGAAGCAGATGTTAATTTCATCTTAAACGATAAAAGCGAAATAATTGAAGTACAAGGAACAGCTGAAAGTAATCCGTTTGGCTTTTCTAAATTTGAAGAATTATTTGGTCTAGCTAAAAAAGGAATAGATACTTTAATATCAAAACAAAAAGAAGCCTTAGGACTAGATTTATGAGCATTAGAATATACACTAAAGAGGATTTTATAGGTTTGAGAAAATCTGGAAAACTTGCCGCAGAAACATTAGATTATATAACACCATTTGTTAAAGAAGGTGTAAGCACATTAAAATTAAATGATTTATGTGATGAGTTTATAAATGATAATGGTGGTATATCTGCCTGTATTGGATATAATGGTTATCCAAAATCTGTTTGTATATCAATCAATCACGTAATCTGCCATGGTATACCAAGTGAGAATAAGATTTTAAAAAATGGCGATATTTTAAACATAGATGTAACAACTATAGTTGATGGTTATTTTGGTGACACAAGTAGAATGTACTATGTTGGTGAACCAAGTATAAAGGCTAAAAGATTATGTGAAGCAACATATAATTCCTTAATGTTAGCTATAGAACAAGTCAAACCGGGAAATCATATTGGAGATATAGGATATACAATACAAAATTATATAGAGCCTCTTGGTTTTTCAGTTGTCAGAGATTATTGTGGTCATGGAACTGGAAAAAAATTTCATGACGAACCACAAGTTAGCCATGTTGGTAAAAAAGGTAGCGGCGTTAAAATGGAAAAAGGTATGGTATTTACTATAGAACCAATGATAAATGCGGGTGATTATAGAACAATATTAAGCAAAATCGATAACTGGACAGTAACTACCAGAGACAAAAGTCTTTCTGCTCAGTTTGAACACACTATAGCTGTTACTGATGATGGTGTAGAAATATTTACTTTGTCACCAAAGGGCTATGCTTTTCCACCGTATAATTAAAAATAAAACTAAAATTTATTAGCATATCCATCCACTACCAACAACAACATCTTTATCATACAAACAACATAGTTGTCCTTTAGTTATAGCTCTGGCTGGGTTTTGTAATTTCAAAACAACATTATCTTTATCAAATGACTCAACAAATCCAGCCTGCCCCCTGTGAGTAGATCTCAATTTTATAATATACTCTTTGTCAAGTTTCATTTCAGCTAATTCATTAAAACCACGTAAATAAACTGTATCAGAATATAAATCATCATTACTACCAACATATACAGTATTAGTTATTTCGTCAAGTTTAACAACAAATAATGGTTCACTATAAGATATTCCCAACCCCTTTCTTTGTCCTATTGTATATTTAAAAATACCATTGTGCTCACCTAAAATTTCGCCATCAATATGCTTTATATAACCACTTTCCGCAATACCGATATTTCTTGAAAGATACTCACTACATTTACCACCTATAAAACAAACATCTTGACTTTCACTTTTATTTGCAACAATTAAATTTTTCTTTTTAGCAATTTCTCTAATTTTAGTTTTACTTTCAAAATCTCCAAGAGGAAATTTTATAAATTTTAAATAATTGTAATCTAATGTTGATAAAAAATATGACTGATCTTTATTAAGATTTGCAGCTTTACATAAATTATATAAACCATCTTTATTTTTAATAATTCTTGCATAGTGCCCTGTGACCATATAGTCTGCACCAATACTATGCATATAACCTATTATACTTTTAAATTTGATTAACTTATTACATCTAGCACATGGATTTGGAGTTTGACCAATCTTATAAGAATCTAAAAAATAATTGATAATATTTTTATTAAATGTATCCGAAATATCCAAAACGTGATGTTTTATACCAATTTGTTTAGCAACTAAAGATGCATCTTCTATCGACCGTCTATCACAACATCTCCCCATATTAAGGGTAAGACCAATTATGTCATAACCTTCTTCAAGTAAAAGAGAGGCACTAACAGAACTGTCAACACCTCCTGACATTGCAACAACAACTTTTGCCATAATAAAATTATTTTATTATGCGACTTTCTTTTTATTTCTTTTACTTTGTTTTTCTATTCTATTTTTTTTAACAACAATTTTTACATTGTCTAATTCTTTTTTATCTTCAAGCTTTCTTATAACTTTTTTTCTAAGATTTCTACCTTTTACGCTTAGTTTATTATAACCATAATTAACCAAAAAAGAATCTAATGAACCATATTTATTTACTGTTCTTAGAGTCTTTGCAGCTAATTTTAAATTTAAACTAATACCTAAAGACTCACTCTTCAATGAAACATTTTGTAAATTTGGTAAAAACCTCCTCTTAGTTTTTATATTTGAGTGAGAAACCATATTACCATATACAGCTTTTACCCCAGTTAAATCACAACTTCTTGACATATTATTAATCCCTAACTTTTATTGTTTACTTATACTTAACTTTAGTTTTCTAAAAAAGAAAAGTTGTATAATAAATTGCTAATCTATATTATTAAATTATTGTTGTAATAGTCAAATGTTGTCTTTAATTATAAAAATAACTGTTTAACATGAAATCATTTGTAAAAATACTCAAAATTACATTTTTATTATGTTTTATAGCTATATTTACATTATTTGCGTTCTATATTTATTATAAACAGCAAATACCAAATATTGATGAAATAATAAGAAACAACAGTAAGCAGCAAATAAACATATTATATAATGACAATATAACTCCAATAAAGATAAAAAATAATGCTGGCATTAATACAGTTCAATTTAAAGATTTACCAGAAAATCTAATAAATGCACTTATAGCAACAGAAGATAGAAAATTCTTTCAACATAAAGGTGTAGATATTTTTGGAATAATGAGAGCCTTAATAACAAATATTTTCTATGGACGTGTCAAACAAGGTGGAAGCACAATTACACAGCAGTTAGCTAAAATGATTTTAGAAGATAATAGTAGAACCATAAAAAGAAAATTCAAGGAACTTATATTAACATTAGAACTAGAAAAATATATATCTAAGGAAGATATAATAACATTATATTTTACAAAAGCATATTTTGGTTGCAGCCAATATGGTATTGTTGCAGCTAGCAGTTATTATTTTAATAAAAATATTAGTGAATTAGAACTTGAAGAATGCGCTATGTTAGTAGGTTTGCTAAAAGCTCCAACAAAATATAACCCTAAAAAAAACATAGTAAATACAAAAGATAGAACTTTACAAGTTATAATAAACATGCAAAAAGCTGGGTTTATTTCAGAAAATGATATAATTTCCTATATAATTCCAGATTTAAAAATAAGTCATAAAGTCTCACAAGAAAAACAAGTACAAAATTATTATTTTACTGATTGGATAGAATTGCAAATTCAAGAATACAACTTACCAGAAAATACAGACTCAATAACAATAACAACAACTTTAGATAAATTTATACAAGAAAATACAAACAAAACTTTACAAGAATTTATATCAAAAAATAAGAATATTATAGGAAAATCAGAAGTAGCCATAATCGTACTAAATAAAAATGGCGAAGTGTTATCAATGATAGGCAGTAAAAACTATAACAATAGTCCATTTAATAGGGCAGTAAATGCAAAACGTCAAACTGGTTCGTTATTTAAATTATTTGTATATCTAGCCGGATTTGAAAATGGTTTAAAAATAAATGATACATTTATCGATGAAAGAATTAAAATCGGCAAATGGTATCCAGAAAATTATGGAAATAAATATAGAGGAGAAATATCCATTAAAAAAGCCTTTATTTATTCATCTAATTCTGTAGCAGTTCAAATAGCAGATTATTTTGGCTTAAAAGAAGTTATAAAAATAGCTAAAAAACTAGGAATAACTGGTAATTTTAAAAATGATATGACAATTTCTTTAGGCAGCCAAGAAAGTACATTGATCGAAATGTCTAGTGCGTATGCGGCAATTGTTAATAACGGGATACCAGTCTTTCCACATGGTATAAAAAAAATAGTATCTGATAAGGAATTAGTATATAATAGAGTTATATCAAACAAAGAATCGGTTTTATCTGAAAAAACAATAGAAAATATGAAATACTTATTATTTTCCACAATAAATGAAGGCACTGGCAAAAAGGCATACGTAAATAACTTAATCAACAAAACAAAATTATACAATATGCTTCATGGCGATAATGAATTCTTTATAGGTGGGAAAACTGGTAGTACACAAAATAATAGAGATGCTTGGTTTATCGGATTCGCTGAAAATTTAATTATAGGAATATGGATTGGTAATGATGATAACAGCTCAATGAATGGTATAATGGGTGGCAATCTACCAGCTGAGCTATGGAAAGAAATAGTTGAAAATATTATATAAACTTTTTTTAAAATAGTCTAAAATGCTGATAACCTTTGCTATCAGCATTTAAAATAAATTACTTTTTATCAAAGTATCTTTTTAGGAGTCCTTGAAATACTTTACAATGTCTTGCTTCATCTTTAGCCATTTCATGAACTGTATCATGTATAGCATCAAAACCAAGTTGTTTTGCTCTTTTAGCTATATCAAACTTAGATGATGTAGCTCCAAACTCAGCTTCAACCCTCTTCCTTAAATTTTCTTCAGAAGATTTTGAAACTTGCTCGCCAAGAAGTTCGCAGAATTTTGAAGCATGTTCAGCTTCTTCAAAAGCTATTCTTTTGTAAGCTTCAGCTATTTCTGGATAACCCTCCCTATCAGCTGCTCTAGACATAGCTAAATACATACCAACTTCAATACATTCAGCATTAAAGTGCATTTTAAGCCCGTCTATTATCTCTTTGTCACCACATTCCATACCTTCGCCAATCTTATGTTCAGTAGCTAACTCCTTTGCTTCATCTTCAGTTATTTCAACAAATTTATCAGCTCTGGCTCCACATATTGGACATACATCAACGCCTTCTTCTAATATCTCTCCGCACACAGTGCATCTATATTTTTTCATAGAAATTATTTTTATTTACTTATAAAGTATTTTATAAATATATAAAACAATGTCAACTTTATTTATAATTTTAATTTAAAAAATTATAATCATACAATATAAATATTGATTTTTTATTTATTAGTTATAATAGTTTCTCCATATTATGGAGGCACACATGTTACTAAAAAAACAATTAATTTTTACAACACTATTATCTAGTTCAATATTTAATTTGTATGCAAGTGCATCAAGTAGTATATTGTCAAAACATAACATAAATGGTCAAATACCAATTGAGTTTCAAACTTCAGAATTTAAACAAGTTATATATGTTACCGAATATAAAATTACAAACAGTAATAACTTAAAAGGTAAATTTGAATTTAAGATTTCCTTACAAGATATGGAAGAAAAGACATTAAAAATCTTCTAGTAATGTTGCCAAATACCAATTATGAGTGGTTCAATTTAAAATTAGAAGAATGTCCTCACTATGTTCCAGCTAGTTAAAAATATAGATTTTTATTATTTCCATATGAAGAAGAAATAAAAGAAGAACAAAAAAGACCAATTAGTATTAGACGATCTCGTAATTTCAAAAAATAAATAAATTAAAAATTATAAACCAATATTGACGATTTCGAATTTTAGCCTATATTTCTCTTGTACAAAAATAATTATGAATGTCTGACCTAAAAAATATAAGAAATTTTTCAATAATAGCACACATAGATCACGGAAAGTCAACTTTAGCTGACAGAATTATAGAGTATTGTGGCGGCATGAATGAACGTGAAAAAACCGAAAGAATACTGGACTCTATGGAACTCGAAAAAGAAAAAGGTATTACAATAAAAGCACAGAGCGTAAGATTGGAATATAAAGCTAAAAATGGCGAAAAATATATATTAAACCTCATGGATACACCAGGACATGTAGATTTTACATATGAAGTAAGCAGATGTCTTGCTGCCTGTGAAGGCTCTATTTTATTGGTAGACGCTACACAAGGCGTTGAGGCACAAACATTAGCAAATGCTTATCATGCAATAGAAAACAACCATGAAATAATACCAGTTTTAAACAAAGTTGACTTATCTTCAGCTGATATAGAAAAAACTAAACAACAAATAGAAGAAATAATTGGCATTGATACAAGTAATGCGGTACTGGTTAGTGCAAAAACAGGAGAAGGTATACAGGATTTACTAGAAACAATTATTAAAAAACTACCATCACCAATTGGAAATCCAAATGAAAAACTCAGAGCAATGCTTATAGACAGTTGGTATGATGTATACTTAGGAGTTGTTGTTTTAGTCAGAATCATAGATGGAGTTCTAAAAAGTAATGATAAAATAAAAATGCTTGCAACTGGCGGCATATATCAAATTGAAAACATTGGTATATTTACCCCAAAGCAAGTCAAACTTGATAGTTTATATGCTGGAGAAGTCGGATTTTTCACAGGACAAATAAAGCAAGTAGCTGATTGTAAAATAGGAGATACAATTGTATTAGCCAATGATACACTTAGTAAGCCGTTAAAAGGCTTTAAACCTAACACTCCAGTTGTTTTTTGTGGAATATATCCAGTAGACGCTGGTGATTATGATCTTTTTAAAGAATCTCTAGCAAAATTACATCTCAATGACGCAAGCTTTGAATTTGAACCAGAAACATCATCAGCCTTAGGATTTGGTTTTAGATGCGGCTTCCTAGGTTTATTACATCTAGAAATAATAGAGGAACGACTAGAAAGAGAATTTAACCTGGATTTAATAGCTACAGCCCCATCAGTAATATATAGAGTATATACTAACACAAACAAAGGATTCAAATTTGACGAGGGTAAAGACTACTTAGAAATACATAATCCAGCAGATTTACCAGACATCCAATACATAAGTAAAATTCAAGAACCATGGGTTAGAGCAACAATCATGGTACCTGACGAATATCTTGGAGACATAATAAACTTATGTATAGATAGACGCGGAATCCAGGACAACTTAACATATATTGGAACAAGAGCTATGTTGGTCTATAAACTTCCATTAAACGAAATAGTTTATGACTTTTATGATAAACTGAAATCATACTCTAAAGGTTATGCAAGCTTTGACTGGGAAATAACAGATTACAAAGACAGTGATCTAATAAAATTATCAATATTTGTAAATGGCGAAACAGTTGATGCACTATCGCTAATGATACATAGAACAAAAGCCGAAAACAGAGGAAGGATACTCTGTGAAAAATTAAAAGATTTAATTCCAAGACAAATGTTCAAGATAGCTATACAGGCTGGTATAGGAAACAGAATCATAGCTAGAGAAACCATAAATCCATATAGAAAAGATGTCTTAGCTAAGTGCTATGGGGGTGATGTAACCAGAAAAAGAAAACTTCTGGAAAAACAAAAAAAGGGTAAAAAGAAGATGAAAGTTATAGGTAATGTAGAAATACCTCAAAGTGCTTTTTTGGCAGCTTTGAAAATTGATAATTAACATATAGGTAATATATGAAAAACTCTCAAACAATACAAATATTTTTACCATATGGTGATCCAAATGGTATTAAAATTGCCAGTATAAGAACTAGAAACATAGAAGTTATTTCTTTTTCTAGAAACAAAATTGAGCAATTTAGAAAAATAATGGAAAACAGAAATACAATCAGCATATATTTTCTAACCGGTTTTAATGAAGATTTTTCACAAGAAGAAATATATATTGGTGAAACTGAGGATATTATTTCTAGAATAGATCAACATAATAAATCAAAAGACTTTTGGCAAAAAGGCTATATAGTAATTTCAACAAATGGTTTCTTAACAAAAACTCATATAAAATATATGGAAAATTATTTGTACCTTAAAATAAAAGAATTTGGAATAATGAAATTGAACAATATATCAGAACCACAAGAACCTTACGTGGATGAAGCTACAAAGGCTGATTTAAAAGGAGATGTTTTTGATTCGATAAATATATTATTATCTTTACTGATAGGGAAAAACATTTTTGAAAAAACAGAAGCCTCCAAGGATAATTTATTTTTTTGCAGTTTTAATAGTACTAAAATAGCGTCTGGTAAATATACAGACGATGGTTTTTTGGTTTTTGAGAATTCAAAAGCTAGAATATCTACTACTAACAGCTTTAGTAATTATTCAAGCAAGAAAAATTTGCGTAATACTTTAATATCAAACAAAATTTTATCGAAATATGATGAAAATTACTTTACAATAACAAAAGATTATCTCTTTAGCTCTCCTTCGGCAGCTGCTGAAACTGTATTAGGTCGTAATTCAAATGGTTGGATAGAATGGAAAAATGAAAAAGGAGAAACTTTAGATAAAATTTACAGATCAAATATATCATAGGAAAAATAATAAAAATCATATTTTAACCAGAAATAATCTTCGGTACTTCTTTTACCGACATCTTTAAAACTGCCTGATAACCAAACAAAGAATTAATTTTATCCAACAGAAATTGAATACTATTACTCAAATAGAAAGATGCAGCAGAGTTATAGCTAAATATAATAATATTACATTGTCTCCCTTCATTTAAAAGAGAAACTTTACCCAAACCACAATGGTTAGAATATTTAATTCCAAAGATCTTATCCCAATTATTAATTAAAATATAAATAAAGCTACTTTTAGGGTTATTTATGACTGGTTTTAATACAGAATGCAATGAATTTCTAATGCTTTTTACACCAGCACCATAGTAATCAGCCATCAAATTCCTTACTTTCTTTTTCTATCAAATCCAAAACACGCTGTTTTTTTTTATTTTCTTCCTCATACAAAAAAACTATTTCTGGTATATACTTAGCTTTTAACTTCTGAGATACTATACTTCTTACTTGTTTTATAAAATCCTTATTTAACTTATCTATCAATTCTTTTCTATGCTTTTCATCAGCGCCAAATATATCAACAATAGCCTTCGCATTCAATAAATCCCTGCTTATATCAACATAAATTACATTAACAAATAATTGTTGATTACCTAATGAGAAACTACTTTTAACAAATATATCATTTAATATCTTTTGTAGTTTAGAAGCCTTTTGTAATTGAAAATTAGTTTTGGTTTCCTTTTCATAATTTATTTTCATAATATTAACCTATTTTAATGATACAGAATAAGCTCCATTTTCACAAACTATAAAGTCTTCAATTTCATTTTGCAAAAGTTTCTGTCGCACATTATAAATTGTTGTCTCTAATACATTATTTTCAAAAGATTTTGAGCACCAAACTATACTTAATAATTCTTCTCTGGTTTTACTATCATTGTTTATTTGTACTAGAAGTTCTAATTCTTTTTCAGTAAATCGAATTACTTTACCTTTTACAGTTAAAGTCCGTCTATTTTTATTTATAGTTCCAATCGGAAGTATAAAAATATTTTTATTAAAATATTTATAAAAATCTGAAATTTTATCAACTAATGAACCTATTCTAAAAGGCTTAACTATATTATTTACTTTCTCAAGTAAAAAGTCATTAATATTTATAATCAATTTATTATTTTTATCATCTATTTTATTTAAGTAAGATAATATTTTTTCTTTATCAAGTGTATCAAAAATTATTATATTGCTATCATTTATACTCTCTAAAGATTTACTAATCAAAATATCACTAAATTCACGTTTTAATACATCAAATATCAATTTATCATCAGAAAACAAAGTCAGCTTCATAATTACAAAATAAAAAACTTTACTATAAAAACTGTTATAACATTATTTAATATACCAGCAAAAATACCAGCCACAACATCATCAAGCATTATTCCATGAGCATTTTTCATGTTAGAATCTATTTTACCTATAATCCAGGGCTTTGTTATATCAAATAACCTAAAAAGAGTTATCGGCAAAACTATTAATAATAGACAGAACAATGTTCTATTTTCCAGCATTACAGCTTGTAAATCTATATTTTTTATAAAAAATGTAAAAAACAACGATACAAAAAAACTCAGTAATTGGCCAACAACCTCATCTATAACAACTTCACTCGGATCATCTAGGTTATTCTCAGTAACATATTTTTTTGTATAGCTATAACCTACAATATAAATAATTACTATTGTTAAAATAATTGGAATACTTGGTATTTTTATATTAAAATGATTAATTATTGACATAATAAGGAACCACAGTGGCAACGTAACTATGCTAGCTATAGTACCAGGACAAATTGGACTGTAACCTACTCCCAAAAAAGTAACTATCATTTTTGTTGTCATTGAAGTCATTTTAACCGCTCATTTTATATAATAAAACTTCCTACAGTGTAAAATCATATTAAGGTATTGTCAATTCATTATTGACTTTTTGTCAGATAACAGTATGATCAAAATAATAATTTTCAGTTTATTATATATAAGGTTTCAATATGGCTAAAAAAGATATTCATCCAGAAGGGCATGGTTTGACTGTAATTTTATCAAGTGGTGAAGAAGTCAACTTCAAAACAACTTGGGGCAAAGCAAATGACAAAATTAAACTAGATATAGATCCTACTAATCACCCAGCTTGGAAAAAAGAATCTGGAACATTTGTAAATACAAATAACGATCAAGTATCCAAATTTAAAAAGAAATATGGTTCTATGTTTAACTAAGATAAATAATATTTTGAAATATATTTGAATTTACAATCATGTCTTAAGTAGGATTTTTTATACCTCTTAAACTTTATCTTTAAAATATATTTGCGAAATAAACCTACGCCCCTTAGAGCCCCTTTTTAGTTGAACTACTATATCCACAACATTCTTAATATAAGATAATATGTCATCTGGCGGCATACCTAAGCCAGCCTGCATAACCATAAGCTTCAACTGTTGTATTGCCATATCTGGAGTATCAGCGTGCAACGTTGATATAGATCCAGGGTGACCAGTATTTATAGCCCTAAGAAAAGAAAATGCTTCTGAACCCCTCAACTCGCCGACAATTATTCTGTCTGGTCTTAAACGTAAACAAGTTTCTATCAAATCCTGAGTAGTAACTTTGGCACGACCTTGTCCTCCCTTAGAAGCTAATAGATGAACCTTATTTGGATGTGCTTCTAAATCTATTTCTCTTGCATCTTCTACACTTATAAGTCTTTCTATTCTTGGAATAGCTCTTAAACAAGCATTTGTAAATGTTGTTTTACCAGTGGATGTACCACCGCTTATGATAATATTTTTTTTCACTAATATTGATTGATATAAAAAATCTTTAATCCTATTTGCTTTTAACAATTTAGATAATATTACATTATTTTCATCAACTATCTGTTCAGTAGCTGTATTATCAAAAGCTCCCATCTTTTCATAATCTTCAAGTGTCCATGCTAATTCAGATTTTTTTCTTATGGATAAAATAACAGTGTGATTTTCACAAGCTGGAGGAAAAACAACTTGAATTCTTTGTCCTTCAGGTAATGTTGCTGATAGTAAAGGAGTTTCTTCACTTATTCTCTGGTCGGTTGATTCAGCAATTAATCTAGCAAGTGATTTTAAATGCTTACTGTCATAACCTGGTAGATTAACTTTAAACATATCTCCACGCTTTTCAACCCAAGCTTCGTTTGGTTCATTTATAGAAATTTCATTAACTCCATCTTTACTAAGTAAAACCATAATTGGTTTTAGATAAACATTTAACGCTTCAAAACTTCTCATAAATCTACCTAATTAGATTGTTTATATATCGGTAAAGTCATATCCTGATTAACAATAATATTTATTTTTGTTCCTTGAGCTATTCTGATTGTTGGAGTTTCTTGTTTTAAACCATCCACTATACTTTGCATTTCGTCAGTTATATTTGTTGTAGCATCTATTATAGCTTGAGATGCTGCATTAGAAGAAGTAACTGTGGTAGTACCAGTTATTCCTGTAGTTGTTTGTGTGGTGTTAACTGTATTAGTAACCTTGTCCAAAAGAACAGCACTAGCAACAGATATTAAACTAGACAAAAATGTGTTTTTCATTGTTTGTGCATATTTGTTATCAAGTTCACCATCTATGCCACCTCTACCCAAATTATCTGCAGAATTAGCTGTTATATTTATACTCAGACCATCAACTCTTATTATTCTCGTCCAAGTTATTTGTATTCTGGAAATATTATTACTTGTAATAGCTTGAAAATTACCAACAACTTTAGATCCTTTAGGAATTACTATATTTTTGCCAGATTCTGAATAGACATCTCTTGATACTATAGCTCTAACTTGTGTTTGTACATCTGTATTAATTGCTGTTTCTAGAACAGCATTTATTATCTTTCCTTGCATTATGACTCTAGACATATCTGATGTTTTAGTTGTAACAGAATCAACTTTGGTTTCTTGTACCGTTTTGAGACTATCCTTATCTAAAATTATAATACTATTTTCCTCATCACTGTCTCTATTACCACCTCCGCCACCCTGCATTTTGAACATTGGAGAACCTTGACGTTCTTGAACTATTTTTCTCCTTTGAGCTATTTGTAGTTCTCTTTCTTCTTGTTTCTTTTGTTCTTCTATAGCTGCTAAAGCATCAACTGAAACTTCACCAGGAATGTCATCAGCTCCTGGAGGTACATTAGGATCTACTGATGAATTATTATCTCCAAAAATTGGCAATTTCTTCTTTTTTTTAGCTTCTTCCTCTTCTTTTTTCTTTTTTTCAAGTTCTTCGGCTAATTTTTTACTTTCATCTCTTAATCTATTAATTTCATTTTCAAAACTTTTAAGTTTACTATTTATCATATCGTCAACTTCTTCTTTTGAAAATCCATTAACTTCTTGCTCTGCTTTTTTCACTTCTTTTATTTCTTTGGAAATACTGTCAGTTATTGTAGATGGTAATTCTGGGAGTTCTGGCAATTCTAAAACTTCTTTTTCATTACTTACGAAAACATCACCTTGATAGCCAATATCAGCAAGACTATCTATATTATCTATAACTGGGGAACTATTAACTCTACCAACATCTTTTTCATCTTTAACTATAGCTGTATTGTCAACAACTGTATCATCTTCACCATTAGATGAAAAAATAAATAAATAAACCACAACACTCACAATAACAGATGCAACAATTACTATATATTTTATATTGTTGTTTTTAGCTTCACTTATTGATGATGCGTCATCTCCTTCAACATCAACAACCGGTTCTTCTTCAACAACTACTGGATCATCTTTATCGTTCTCTGCCATAGTAACTAAACAAGTTTAGAACCACTAAAAGTATTTAAAACTTTTGTAGTTATATTATCTTGGCTTGACTTTATATTACTTGAATTATTTTGCAATTTTTTAACTAAATCACTTATTTCTGGAATATTGATACCATAACAAATTTTCATTATTAGAATTTCTATAAAAATTTTATAATTCGAAACACTTTTTATTTCAGCTAAAGCTCTAATAATGAATTGCCATATTCTCATCAGACTAGAAACATTGACTTTACTGATATTCTTATCTAACCATTCAACTTGAAATGTAGATAAGTTCTGTAAATTATTTCCAGTCTTTTTCATTAAAAGTTTATGAGTTATATCCAATAAATCATTTAAGAATGTTTCAATATTAATTATAGATTGATATATGATATCAAATTTTTCTATAGAGTCATTTATATCCATATTTAATATTGAAGTATACATGTCATAAATTTTTTCTTTTCCACCAATACCAAGTAAATCAACAACAATATCTTCTGTTATTCTCTTGGAAAAGTTATTGAATGATATAGTTCTGTCTAGTAATGATAAAGAATCTCTAACTGAACCTTCTGCTGAATAAGCAAGAATGGAAGCAGCATATTCATCTAGTTCATAACCTTCCTTAGAAGCTATATTAATAAGATTTTTTTCTAAAACTTCTGGTGAAACTCTAGCTAAATCAAATCTTATACATCTAGATAAAATTGTAATAGGCACTTTTCTTATTTCCGTAGTAGCAAAAATAAACTTAACATGTGCTGGTGGTTCCTCCAATGTTTTCAACAAAGCATTAAATGCACTATTAGAAAGCATGTGCACTTCATCTATTATATATATCTTGTATCTAGAAGAAATAGGAGCATAGTTTATATTATCAATAATATCTCTTATATCATTAACCCCTGTATGACTAGCTGCATCAAATTCTATCACATCCTGATCTGAACTGTTTGCTATTGATTTACAATGAGAACATTCAAGACATGGTTCTGGTGTTTCTAAACCATTACCATCTTTACCTATACAATTAAGAGATTTTGCTATTATTCTAGCAGTAGTAGTTTTACCTATACCTCTGATACCGGTTAATATAAAGGCATGATGTACTTTTTTACTTTTTATAGCATTAGTTAAAGTCTTTACAAGAACATCTTGACCAATAATTTCATCAAATGTTTTTGGCCTATATTTAATTGCTAAAACTTTGTAATTTCCGAATTCTTCTGCCATCTTAATAGATAAAATAATTTGAATTTAAAAAAACAACATCAGATTTTCCGGTGTCGACTTTCTTGATAATAGCTATAACACTACCAATATCTTTATTCTTCTGTTTTTTAGCTTTTAGTTCATCAACAAATTTTATTATATCTTCCTTACTTTTTATTTGTGTCTGATTAAGGGTAAGTAATATGTCTCCTTTTTGGATATTCTTAGCAGCTGCTAAGCCATTAGTTTTAACATCCAGTATATACATACCTTCATTCTTTCTAGCCACAATACCATATTTTTCTATTAAGTTGTCATCTATCTTAGATAAAAACATATCTATAAATTCAATTGAATTAGACCTAATTTTTTCATCTAGTTGGTACTGTTTAGTAAAATATGGATTCTCTGCTATTTTAACTTTTAATTTGATACGTTTATGATCTCTCAAGACAATAAAATCTAAGCTACTAGAAATCATAGTATTTGATATAATATTATTTAAATCCTCAATACTATTCACTTTTTTTCCGTCGCAAGAAATAACTATATCAGAAATCAACAAACTAGCCTTTTCTGCCGGCGAGTCTTTTTCTATATCAGTAATCAAAACGCCAGTATCAATATTATTATATCCAAATACATATGAGAAATTTATATTGGAAATTCCTGAGAAATTATTTAAAGTTATACCATCAATTCCAATATAACCATTCTGATTATAACCAAAATCTATTAAATTCTGAATAATTGATACTAAATTTTGATCAAAGGGTATAACAAAACCAATATTGTAACCACCTTTATAAAAAGATAAACCAACAATATCGCCGGCTAAATTAAACACTGGTCCACCAGAATTGCCAGATTCAATAGCTGCATCTGTTTGTATTGACTTAACAATTGTTGAACTACCAACAACGGTTCTTTCTACTGCAGAAACTATACCACGTGAAACAGATAAACCATAATTGTATGGATTACCAATTATAACTATATCTTCACCAATATTAATTTTCTCTTTGATATCATTTATATCTATATAAATAAATTTTTCTTTTAAATTCTCTTTCGGACTTATTTTTATAACAGCTACATCCATTAGATAATCTTGTCCAATAAGTTCAGCATTATATTCGTTGTCACCATATTTCACAACTATTTTTTTACTATTATCTACAATATGGCTATTAGTTAATATATATCCGCTATCTGTTATTAAAAAGCCAGACCCCCAGGTAACTTCCTCTTCACCATTATACAAAAAATAATTTTTATTATAATCCTGATTCATACTAAAACACATTATTGATACAATGGCATGTTTATTTTTTTCAACTAAATCAGTAACAAAATTAACTTTTACCTTATCATTGTCTATAGATTCATATTGTTCATTTCTAGCACTATCATATGCAAACAAACAGTTATCATATCTAAAAAGTCCCAGAAAAAAAACTAAAGTTATAGTAAATTTCAATTTCACTTTTTAATTAACCTCTCCTGTAACTTATCTATTGATACTAATAGATGCTTAGAATTTTCTTTTGAAACTCCAAAAAATTTCAAATCTTTTTCAAGCATAATTTTAAATTTATCCAACTCACCTTTTAAAGCGTTTTCTCTCAATTGCATATTGATATATAAAGTACCTCTATCATTAACATAAATACCATTTCTTTTTATAGATAGTAAATCAAACTTATTTATAAAAGTATCAACCATTTTTTCAAAATTAATAGAATTACTAATATTTAAATTTGACGCTTCTTCTTTTAAAGAAATTAAAATATTTGTCTTGACTTTTGCAACTATATTTTGCCTTCCAATCAACTCAGCTTCTTTTACTTGGGAACCAAAACCAGAATCATTTTTAAGAGAAATACCAATAGAACATACACCACCCTCACACTTATTATCAGTCATCCAGGAAGGTTTACTATCTCTGTCTATAACTTTTATAGAATCCAAGTCATCATCTTTCCAAAGAAAACACGAAGAAAGTGACAGTAATAGTATTATAGAAAAAACATACCTTTTTTTAAAATTCATTGGTCACTACCTTGCCTTCCCATTAAGCTTAAAAGATACGTGAATATATTAATAAAATCTAAATAAAGTTCCAGTGCCCCTATAACAGCTATTCTTTCTTTTGCATCTTCACTATTGCCAATATAATTATGTAAATTTTTAAGCTTTTGTATATCATAAGCTGTATATAGTGTAAAAATAATCACCCCAGAACATGAAATCATATAATTAATACCGCTACTTCTGGTGAAAATATTAATTAAAGATGCAATTAACAATCCAAAAATACCCATGTATAAAAAAGAACTTAAATTAGTCAAATCTTTTTTTGTAGTATAGCCATACAAACTCATACAACCAAAAGTTAACGCTGTTGTTAAAAATGTTTCTACAATATTTTGCCTAGTATAAACTATAAATATAGTTGAAAGAGATATACCCATAAGTCCTGCAAAAATATAGAGTTTATTCTTTGCTTCCTGTACGTTTGATAACATAACCGATTTACTTATACTTAGAGACAAAAAAATTGGCGATAACATTACTATGAATCTCATCAAAAAATTTCCTAGAAAAAAACTTAGCAGAGCTCTATTGTTGCCAACTATAAATGCTACTAAACCACTAATTAATAAAGCTATACCCATATTTTTGTATATTAAATACATGTAATCTCTAAGATTATTGTCATAAGAAAATGTCTTTTTGTTTGAATAAATATTTGTATATCTCATAATAAACCCCATTGTTTTGATACTTATGAAAAGTGTATTGCATCTAATTAAGAATTCAAGATTACAGAAATAATAAAGGAAATAAAAAAATTTTATAGAATATATCACAATATATATTAGTAATATATCGCAATAATCATTTCTTAGATCCAGGTAGTCAGTTAATAATCAATTGACATTAATCAGTTTAATTTCCGTTTTAAAAATTATATTGTATAATGACTTATTCTTAATATTATTCATTAAATATATGTTAAAAAATCTAAAAAATATCATCATAAACAACAGAAGTTTTTTACCAATAATATAAGGAGGTAATGGAATAGGAGTTTCAAACGGTATAACGGTTGGCAATTTTGCCTTAAATGGTTGTATAGGAACATTTTCAGGCGTAAATCCAGACTTTATAAGCAGCAACGGCGAAATAAAAAGATTTATATTAAAGGCAAAAAATAGACTTGAAAGGCACTTAGAAATGATTAAAATTCAATAAAAAGAACAATTTCTCAAGCTAAAATTGCCAGAGATATTGCAGGAAATAAAGGCCGAATCCACATGAACATAATGTGGAAAATGGGCGAAACAGAACATATTTTAGAAGAAGTTTTACAAAAAAGTTAAAGGCTTAATTCAAGGAATTGTTTGCGGCGCCGGATTAACTTATAAATTAGGTGATATTTGTGCAAAACATAAAACCAATTACTTTCCAATAGTTTCTTCAGTACGAGCTTTTAGAATTTTATGGAAAAAAAGTTATGAAAGAACTAAGGAATGGCTTGGCGGTATTGTTTACGAATGTCCTTGGAGAGCAGGTGGTCATAACGGGCTTTCAAATAATGAAGATCCCTTTATTAAAGGGGATACTTATGAAAGAGCTAGTGAACTGAGAATTTTTATGGATCAAGTAAATTTAATAGAAATTCCTATAATAGTGGCTGGTGGTGTTTGGAATATAAAAGAGTATGAAAAATTTTTAGATAATGAAAAAATTGGCAAAATTGCCTTTCAATTTGGTACAAGACCTATGTTGACCAAAGAAAGTCCTATTTCCGATGAATGGAAGCAAATGCTATTGCAGTTAAAACCTGAAGATATAAAAACAAATAAATTTAGTCCTACTGGATTTTACTCTTCTGCAATAAATAATACATATCTAAAAGAATTATTTGACAGAAGTATAAGACAAATTGATTTTTCAGCAGAAAAAAATGATGTTTTTAATTTTGAAATAGCTGATATTGATGGTACAAAAATTTTTGTAAAGAATAAAAATATTAAAAATATTAATGTTTGGTTAACTAGCGGCTATAATAAAATCTCAAAAATGCCTGATAATACTGCACTTTTCATAACAAAAGAAAAATTTAATGAATTGAAAAATGATATAAGTAATTGTTACGGTTGTTTAAGCCAATGTCAATTTAGTTGCTGGAGTCAAAGTGCTGCAAATAATACTACAGGAAAAATTCCGGATTTTAGGAAAATTTGCATACAAAAAGCTCTGCAAAATGCTATTCATAATGAAGAAATCAATAAACAACTTTATTTTGCAGGAAGTGAGGCCTATAGATTCACAACAGATCAATTGTATAAAAATGGCCACATACCTAGTATAAAAGAGTTGGTGGAAAATTTAGTTGAAGGTAAATAATTTCTCCGAAGATTCTGTAATTTTATAAAATACAACTTGTATCAATTCAGGTTATTATTACCATAATAAACTAAGAATTTAAATATTTTCGTTCTATTTAACTTAAATTTAGAATTTTTATGAGTTCCTCAAGACCCAACCAACAACCATAGACAAACCCACTGCAACATTAAGGCACCTCATTCCATTTTTCATAGGAATAACAATTCTAGCATCAACAGATTTATGGATTTCGTCTGGAACTCCAGCTGATTCTCTGCCGGCCAACAGTATATCATTATTATTAAACTTAAAATCATAATAACTAACAGAAGATTTCGTAGTTAATAGTATAATCCTAGAATTCTTATTGTAGTCTCTAAACTCCTCAAAGGAAGAAAATCTATTTATTTTAACATAATCATAATAATCCATAGCTGATCTCCTTAATCTATTTTCATCAAATGGAAAACCACATGGTTCTATTATATCTAGACTAAAGTCAAGACAAGCACACATTCGTATTATTGTTCCAACATTACCAGCTATATCCGGTTGATATAAAGCAATTTTCATAAAAAACACGATACAAAAACTGTATCGTGTATAATTTAATTTTGTTTAAAAACAATAAATTTATCTATTTACTAGAATTCTCAATTTTTTCTTTTATTCTAGCAGATTTACCTTTTAAATTTCTTAAATAGTATAATTTACCTCTCCTAACAACACCTTTCTTAGTGATTTCTATCTTCTCAACCAAAGGTGAATGTATTAAAAACTTCCTTTCAACACCTATATTTTGACTAATTTTTCTAACAGTTATGGTACTATTAAAATTATTTTTCTGTTTTTCTTTAGCTATTATAACACCTTCAAATATCTGAATTCTGCTAGAATCACTCTCAAGTATTCTATAGCTAACTTTTACATTATCGCCAACATTATAATTCGGAAACTCTCTATTCGACTTTAAACTTTGAACTTGCTGTTCGTTAAATTTATCTAATATATTAGTCATAATTTCTCCTATTCAACAAATTCTATTATAGCCATAGGTGCATTATCACCATATCTAAAACCATACTTTATTATTCTAGTATAACCACCTTTTCTGTTTTTAAATTGATCAG
Organism: uncultured Alphaproteobacteria bacterium; assembly: GCA_949298005.1. Classification (GTDB taxonomy): domain Bacteria; phylum Pseudomonadota; class Alphaproteobacteria; order Rickettsiales; family UBA1997; genus CALXRO01. Next base: position 25,171 of record CASFUN010000001.1, read on the forward strand.
ATAATTTACCAAATAATTTAGCGACAGAATCTTCATTTCTTAATATAGAAATAGCTATCCTTCTACTATTTAGGTCACCTTTTTTTCCAAGAGTTATCATTTTTTCTACAAAAGGCTTCATTTCCTTAGCTTTTGGCACAGTTGTTTTAATTCTACCATTGCCTATAAGAGAATTAGATAAATTCATCAATGTGGCTTTCCTATGTGCACTATTTCTATTTAATTTTCTATGTTTCATTCCGTGTCTCATAACAACTCCTTAATTTCTCTTTTTCTTTTTAGGAGAAGCTTCTTCATTGAGCTCATTTGTAGGTATCATATCTGGTTCAAGTTTCATATCAAAACTTAACCCCATAGACTTTAAACTTTCCTTAAGCTCATTTAATGACTTCTTGCCAAAATTTGGTAATCTCATAACATCAATTTCACTCTTTTGAACTAAATCAGCTATATACCTTACTCCTTCATTAACTAAACAATTATAAGATCTAACAGACAATTCCATTTCATCAATTTCTTTAGATAAAATATTTTTTAAATCGTCACCTGTAGCTTGAACTAAAGCTCCATTATAATTATTTATTTTATCCATACCAGTAGAGTCAAATTTCACAAATACATTAAGTTGTGTTTGTAGAATTTTAGCGGCTATACCAACGGCTTCATCAGGTTTTATTGTACCATTAGTCTCAATTTCAAGTATAAGCTTATCATAATCAGTATGTTGTCCTATTCTAGCATTCTCAACAGAATAAGAAACATTCTTAACAGGATTAAATAAACTGTCTAGATATATAACAGAAACTTCCTTTTCTGTACTATCTTTCTCCTCATTTAAAGAATAACCCATACCATATTCAACAGTCATCTCAACGTTCAAATTAACTTTAGAATCCTCTACATTACAAATTACTAAATCAGGATTTAAAATCCTAACGTTGTTGCTTAGAATTATATCCTTTGCAAAAACCGTGCCTTTCTTATCTAATTTTAATTTTAATGTCGCTGGTAATGTTGTTGGTTTATCTAATATTAATGATTTTATGTTCATTATTATATCAGTAACATCTTCTCTTATACCATCTATAGTACTATACTCATGTAAAATACCATCTATCTTAACAGCAGTAACAGCAAACCCTTTTATAGAGGATAATAAAATTCTTCTTAAAGCATTACCTAAAGTTATACCATAACCCCTTTCTAACGGTTCTAGAGTGATAATAGCTTTTTTTCCGTCGCTATCTTTATACTCTACATTAGCTACTTCCGGCGATATTAAATCTTTCCAGTTTTCTTGTAAAACAGCCATTTTATACTCCTAATTTAAATTAATTTCTTCTTCTTTTTGGAGGTCTACAACCATTGTGTGGATGATATGTATTGTCAGTTATAGATATAACGGAAATACCACTACCCTGCAAAGCTCTTAATGCTGACTCTCTACCAACTCCTGGACCTCTAACTACAACAGTAGCTGTCTGAAAACCATATTCTTTTGCTTTTTCTATTGCGTTAGCAGCAACCATCTGAGCAGCATAAGGTGTGGACTTTCTTGACCCCTTAAAACCCATTTTACCTGAAGATGACCATGCTATAACATTACCTTGTGAATCAGAAATAGAAACAATAGTATTATTAAATGAGGCAAGTATATTAACAGTACCAACAACTATATTTCTTCTTCTTTTACTTGCAGGTGTAGTAACCTTTTTACCATGACCTTTAGTTTTATTATCTTGTACCATTATTATACCTCTTATTTCTTCTTACCAGCAATAGGAACTCTTTTACCACGCTTTGTTTTAGCATTATTATGAGTTCTCTGACCACGAACAGGTAACTTTTTAACATGTCTAATTCCTCTGTAGCATCCAAGACCGATAAGTCTCTTAATACTTGAATTAACCTTCCTCCTAAGATCACCTTCGACAAGGCTAACTATAGATGGATCGTTATCATCATTAGCTGCTTGTTTATTTATAAGATCTCTAACTTTAGCAAGAACCTCTTCTGAAATTTCACTAGTTCTTAATTTTTTATCAATCTTAAGTTCGTTACATATCTTTTCAGCTCGGCTTCTACCTATGCCATAAACATAAGTTAAAGCTACAACGAACCTTTTATTTGTAGGTATATTTATACCAGCTATTCTAGCCAACTTCTACCTCATTCTATTTATTAATATATAAATTATCTAAAATTTTATTAATATCTTGATTAACCTCGTCTATACCTTTTAACGCATCTACATAATAAATCAAGTTTTTCGAGCTATAATGTCCTATTATCTCATTAGACATTTTTTTATATATGTCTAATCTTCTATTTATAGCATCAACATTAGCGTCATCAGATCTAATAAAAAAATCAGTTGACCCACATATATCACAAACACCTTTAACTTTAGTATCATTGAAAAACCTGTTATACATCTTCTTGCAGGAATTGCATTCAAATCTACCCGATGTTCTTTTAAATACTATATCTCTTGGTATATTGAAAACTAAAATAGCATCAATCTCCGAACCACCAAGAAATTTATTTTCTAATTCAATGGCTTGTTCAATATTTCTAGGAAAACCGTCAAGAATAAAACCTTCTTTACAGTCATCTCTTTTTAATCTTTCACCTAGAATATCAAAAATTAAGTCATTACTAACATAATTACCCGCAGATATAATTGAATTTATCTGCCTACCAAGCTCATCTCCAGCTTTAATTTTCTCACGTAAAAGGCAACCAGTAGATATCACCGGTATACGATAACGCTGAGAAATAAGGGAACCTTGCGTACCTTTCCCAGAACCAGCAGGTCCAAGTAAAATTATTCTAAGCACAAAATTACCTTACTATTACTCTTCTTCTTTTGTTAACACTGTTATATTTCTCTGAAAACACATAAGATTGGAATTGCGCTATCAATTCAATCACAGTACTAACAACAATTAATAAACTTGTACCACTTATGGAAAGTCGCACAGAGTATCTCTTAAATAAAACATCCGGTATTATACAAACAAATACCAAATATAGAGATCCGATAAATGTCAACTTATTGACTATTTCTGCAAAATATTCAGCTGTATTTTTACCAGGTCTTATACCTGGGACAAAACAATTACCTTTTTTTAGATTTTCTGCTAACTCTTCAATGTTAAAAACTATTTCTGAATAAAAGAAGGAGAAAAACACAACTGTTATTGTAAATAGCAAAGAATAAATAAAACTACCTTTTTGTATATAATTTGATATTTTTACAGCTATCTCTGGCTTAAAGAATTGTAAAATTCCAAGGGGGAACGTTAAAATTGAACTAGCAAATATAGGTGGAATAACACCAGAAATATTTATTTTTAGCGGTATATAAGAATTATCATTTTTTACTCTGAATATATTTCTATTTGGATACTGTATTTTCACATTTCTAGTAGCTTTCTCAACATAAACAACAAAAGCTATTAAAAAAGCAAATAACAACAATAAAAATATTACAAAACCAATTGAGTATTTACCAGATTTGGCCATTTCAAAAATTGAAGATATATTACCAGGTAATTCAGCTATTATACCAGTAGTAGTTAATAACGATATACCATTGCCTATACCTTGATTCGTAATTTTATCACCAAGCCACATCAGAAACATTGTGCTTCCTAACAAGATAAACACTGTAGTAAATAAAAATATCTTTGAGGAACTAATAAAAGCAGATTGTTCTAAGTTAGAAAAAGCATAATAAATACCTATAGCTTGAAACATACCAAGACCAAGTGTTAGGTATTTCGTATACTGATTCAATTTTCTCCTTCCAACTTCACCTTCTTTTTTAAGTTCTTCTAAGCTTTTATACATAGATGTCATAAGTTGTACAATTATAGAAGCCGTTATATATGGTACTATATTCAAAGCAAAGATACTCATCCTCTGAAAAGCTCCACCTGAAAACGTGTTTATAACACCAAAAATACCATTAGAGCTTTCACTAAAGAATTCCGCAACTATTTTACTATTTATACCTGGCAAAGGTATAAATGTACCAATCCTATATATTATAAGAATAAATAGTGTAAAAAGTATTCTATTTCTTAACTCTGAACTCATTTTAACCTACTTCAAATATTTTTTTGCTCTTTCAGAAGCTTTATCAGCTTCCATCTTAAATTCTATATCTACAGGTCTTTTACCCATTACAATTTTAATACTTTCATTTTTCTTTGCAATTTTTTTAGAGACAAGAATTTCTTTAGTTATAACTGATTTCGGATCTAGAGTACCACTTACACACATATTTTGTATTGAATCTGTTGTAAGAACCTTATAATGTTTCTTAAATATATTATTAAAACCTCTATGAGGTACTCTCATATATACAGGAGTTTGTCCTCCCTCAAATCCTTTTATAACTGCACCACTTCTAGCTTTTTGACCTTTATGACCCTTACCAGAAGTTTTACCTTTACCAGAACCAGTACCTCTTCCAAGTCTTTTCTTACCTTTATTAGCTATACTTGATAACTCATTCAACTTCATAATAATACCTACTTCAAGTTAACCTTAATTAGATGCGAAACTTTCAAAAGCATTCCATAAATATCTTTAGAACATTTGAATTCCACCTTAGAACCAATTCCTCTCAATTTTAAACCTTTTAATGTATCTCTTTGTCTTTTTGTAGTACCAGCCTCACTACCAGTTTGCTCTACTAAAATATTTTTATTTTCAATT
>CASFUN010000002.1 GCA_949298005.1 uncultured Alphaproteobacteria bacterium
AGAAAATTTAGCTCTAACATCATCCATATTTCTACACTGTTCAAATACAGTTTTAAAATTAGCGGCTGCTATCAATGTACAAATTGGTGCTCCACCCTGTAAATTGGCAGTAACCAAATGGTTTTCTTTAGAAATATTTGGAATATTCTGCTCGCCCCATCTTTCTTTTGCTAATGGTCCACCGGTAATGTATTTATCAGTTGTTCTGGAAGTATTTTGAATTATATGAGAATTAAAATTAATTATGTAACATTCATTAGTATTAGTATCTTCTACCACAACAACTGCATGACCTGCAGCATCAGAACCTGTTCCTGTATACTCAATGTGTGCAATTCCTACTGCTATTAAATTTTCAGGTTTTTTATATAAGCAACATGTATGCAAATGATCAAAGTATTGAGTTTTATATGGTATTTTTTTTAATTCCGCTCCGCGATAACCTCCATTATCATGTCTGATTTGATTAATAAAATCATCTCTCTCCATATCTGTTAGACCAACATGCCCAGGAGATTGATAATAATTAAATTTATTAAAACCACCGTGATAACTCATATGATTAAACCATTATATAATAATATAATTAATTAATGATATTAAATGGGAACTTACTTTTTAGAAAATCTATCAAAGAACTGTTATTATCTAGAGAATTTACATAAGTATTTTCCTCTTCATCTAAAGGACAAATATAATATTCACCTTCATCTTCTTTACATAATTCTTCAGGTAATATGGCATAAAAAGTATGATGATTATAAAAATCAACTCTATCAACAACTATTGTTCCATGTATTGGTCTTTCTTTTACAGCTTTTTCTATTATTTCCATTCTTTTTAATCTTTCTTCAAACCATTCCATATATCTTTTATCAAATTCTTCATCACTCATATCAGAATCTGGATTAGGTTCCAGAGGCATATTATCCCAAATATTTTCTGGTGTATATCTTACCTCTTCCACAGGTTCGCTTCTCTTCTCAAAACTAGATGGTATTTTTACGAAATTACTACTCACAATCTTTCTCCTTTTAATTGTTATGACTGTAATAATATATAGCATTAATTGTTTGTAAAGAAGAGAATAATTAATATTGATATCTATCTTTAGTTTCCAATAGCTTTTAATTTTCTATTTAAGTTAAAAATCTATAACAACTTGATTTATGTAATCAATAATGTTGTTTACTTTTATTTGGGTTTTTCCCCTATATACATATTTAATATGTATATGGTTTTCTATTTTGCATACAATAAATTTAGCAAAAAATAATTATATCAGTAATCCAAAAGGAGGCGAAAAAATAACTGATTTTTTTTAAAAAGAATTTGCTGTCTCTTTTTATAAAAATAAAATAAACATAATAAAAAGTAAGTTAGAAATTCAACAAAAATATGATGCATTGCTCCCAAAGGTCGCTATTTGGCAATTGCCTGCAAAAATCAAAAATTGCGGATATACTAAGAGTGATAATGGTGAAGCCCAAGCAATAGAAAAAGAATACTGCTTTTTACTTACTACATATCTTGTTGATATATATGAACAAGAGAATAATATATTGTTAGAGTTTGATAGAGTGTTAAGTAATAATAACTTATTTTTTTACTAATTTACGAAAAATTTTACTAATTTATGAAAAATAAAAATTACAAAACATTCGGGATAGATAATGTTTGTGATATATATAATAGGTAATTGTGTTTTTTTTGGAAAGAACAGATGCATCGTCGCTTTGTGTAAGTGTATTGAAGAAATTTCCTGTTAATATTATTCTTAGATATATAATAGAAAAAAAGCCTGATTGTGCAGTGGATTTATAAATCATATAAGTCAAAATTCAAACAAAAAAAGATTAATATACAGGAAATTCTTATTAGGAATCTGTTTATGAGTTTTTTGACCAAGTAAAAAATATAGTCCAGATTTAACGGAAGAAGACATAGAAGCACTGAAAAAATTTTTCATATATGAAAGGAAGATTGTATCAAATCCCGATCTGTTCGAATCGGAAGATTAAATTGAAATTAAAAATAACTGTTTGTGAAAAACTGTTGTTATAAAAATTGAAATTATTGATTATACAGCAACAATATAAGCATAAACCGTTGGGTAGAAATATATAACAAAAAGTAAACCAGACGGAAAAACACCCAGAATACTGAAATAGCCATATCTTACTGACATGCATAAATCCTATGCAAGATTGAGTCTGTCAGGAGAGATTGTATTTGTAAAGACATATTTTTATATAGTCTTGCTATGAAGTATTCTGATTTTTCCCCATAACAAAAAAGGAGTGTCATATGTCAAAAAAATCATATTTGGACAATATTTGCGAGCCCATAAACAGGGAAGAATTTGCAAAAAAGATATTTGATGTTGTAGTTGAAGCCGGCATAAATACAACAGATGTATTTAATAATATGCCTAATGTGCTTTCTGATCATGAATATAAAATCTTATTTGCTTCGTATGTTTTCCGGTCAATATAGATTTGGTAAGTTGTACGAGATTAGATTCTCTGACATAGAAGGTGGTAAAGAAAACGAATTTCTCATTCAGGAATCGGTTATGACATATAAAAACAAAGAATATTGTTTTTTATAAAAGAAAAAGAATGTTTGATAAGTGTAGAAAGTCTGGAAGCTCATTACAAAAAATTAATTGAGATCGTTAATGAATGCGAAGACATCGCTAAGTTCACAGATTATACCGATTTGTATATGAAAAACATGAAAATGCAAATCAATCTACCTGGCAATCTATATTCTTATACGGCAGATGCTAAACAAACAGTAAAAAATACAGCTAAATGATACCGCAAAAAAACTTTCCTGCCAGGAAGAGAGAAAATAAATTATTATTTGCAAAATCTTTATTTGCATATTATCAGGGAATAAGATTTTTAGAAGATGTACCAAAAATAGCCAGAAGGTTTATAAATATGGGGAAGTATATAGAAGGTAAAACTATAGAAATTGGTATAATTTGTTTCTTTAATTCTGATACAAAAACTGGTAGAAATGGTAAAACATACCGTATGAAACCGGAAAAAGAATATATGGAGCGGAACAGCTTTATAACCAGTTATGCAACATTAAATAAGAGCCTGTTAACGGATATACATGTGTTTTATAACCATTTTTACTATATTGACGAGTATGATTTTAATGATACGACTCCGGAAATGATGAAGACGATTAATAAAAAACGAAGATCCTATATTTTCTGTAAGTATTATGTATCAAGGACAAAGAGAAGTAAAGAACGATTGTATGTTCATATTAAGTTGCCATAACGGTAGAGTCCGTAATTTATTAATGGACAATGAAAGGTGTTTGGATGCTATTCTATGACCCTAACTTACAGAGAAAAAAACGGCAATAAACCGCTTATAAATACAAATATGAAGAAGATAAGACGGTTGCTACTTTCTTTAAGAATATAAAAGCTATAAGCAATACGAAATTATTTAACGGACTGTTGAAGTGTAGCAAGGGCATAGAAATACCTTCATAATATTTTGTATCATCCGGTAAAGACGAGCTGGAAAACTTTACGACAGACAAGGCTTTGACAGAATATTATACGGACGAAAAACCAAAAACGAAGTAAAATTATTATTTCAGTTTTTGAAATAAAATAATCCGGAGTTTATTGTCAGCGAATCTCCAAATTGAATTAGCATAAAACTTTCAGTCAATAAAGATTTTGTAGAGCTTATATCAGAGTTGCGAGATAAGCGAGTAATAGAAACGGAATGTTCTTTGACAGACAATTTGAAGTTTTATGGAACCATATAATAACAATGCCGGATCTTAATTCAACAGAAAAGATCAAAGATATATATGAAGAACCGCAATTGCTGAGAGAGACATATGCGAAGCCGAATACTCCGTTTGTTCAGACATGCCGGATCCAAACGGGCTGTTTGAAGGTGTAAATATTCCAAAAGAAAACTACATCAGCATGGCATATATCTTTATTTTCAAACGATAACCTTCGCGGTTTCTTATTGGGTATGATCCTCTACAAGATACTGCGACAGAAGAAATTGCAAACATCAAACAAGAGACAATTAATTTCTTTGATAATTTACCAACATTTGGAATGGCAGATTCCGGGAACAAGTCAATTCATAACATGTTTTGCTTTGACTATGATAATAGTCCCGAAGCAGCAGAAGAATACAAGTTCGCTGTTTAATATGCAAAAAACAGCTGGGTTTACCGGAAAATATTGGTTGTGTACAATCGGATACAAAGGTGTTTATAGAAGACCCGGAGTAATCAGACATAATGTTAATTTACAAAAGCTTCTAAGTTACAAGCAGCAAATGTTGCTTCAGAAAATGAGGCAACATCAATTGTTTTGTTCGTATTTTTAACAGATGTGACAGTGGGCTTTTCTGCGAAGTCCTTGTTTAGCACTTTGATAAAAAATCAATCATTCCAATCTTATTTTAAATCCAATTTAGGTAAGTTTTTGATAATTTCATTGGTTGTCATACTTACTGTTATAACAGACAGTATCAAATCCAAAATATATCTTGGATTTTCATGTTCTAATCCCCAGTCATTCGGGTCATTTTTTATACCGCTGTCTTTATCTGTTTTAATTTGGTATCTGTCCATAATCCATTCAATTGCAGATTTACCGTTAATGACATAGTTATATGCATCAAGTGGGATATTTGTAATTTTAATAGAAGAATTATAGATAATCGTTGTTTTATCTGCTTCACCCTTATTCTTTACAAATGCCATCTTTACCACTTTGAAATTGCCGGATTCTTCACCGACAACTTTTACATCCGGGTATGCCGATACGGATTCATAATTCAAATGAAGTTCTGCTAATTGTTTTCCTGCTTCGCTGAATGCCAGGAAATCGTTTGGAATATAAACCAATGGGATTCTTGGAAGCATTTTCTTTAAATCGGCGGCAAATTGTTCTCTATACTCAACAGAGTGTAATAAACCATATACATAATAGAATATGTCTTCTTTTGTGACTTTGTGCCCGTATATTTCACGACATTGGTTCAATATAAAATCAGTAATCGCATCCCGTCTGATATAAGTTTCTTTCTCCTGATCAAACAGTGTTCCCGCACTACTATCATTTTTGTCATAGTAATATAGAGGAAAACACTGTGAAGCACCGTTAAAGCCTAAATCCGGAATATCTTTAACAATAAGAGGAAGACCATTTTTCATAGCAGAAATACAAATACACATATTATTATATTCCGGAGTCGGGAATAATTTAGGTAATTGATAGACCATATCATTCATATCACTACTAAAATAAACTCTTTGTTTTTGAAAAGGTCTGTATTGAGATAAAACTATTTTATTTTTATCATAAGTGTGCTTTTTATTTTTTGCCAAATCTTTCAATAATTGTCTGTTCCAAGATATTTTTTTCTTATCATAACAAATAGTATCGGTAGTTAAGGTATTGTAAAAATCTATCATGTTACGGATATTGTTTTGAATTTTTTGTTCAGAATAATTGTAGCACCAACTGTCTCTGGATGTTGCTAATCCTCTGGAATAAAACGGAGAAAACACGGTATTTCTATTCCATTTATTATCTTTTTTATCTCCAATAGGAATAAAAGAGCTGAACAAATCGCTTCTTTGGTCTAACCAATCGCCGTGTTCATTTGGCTTTAATACTTTCCAACGCTCTTCTAGGTTGTCTATACATTTAAATTCTTCGATAATTTCTAACTTTTCGGTTCTTTTTAAGTATTTACCATTTAAGTATTCATTAATATCATAGTAGTAAATGGTTGCCTTATCATATTTTACTTTTGGATTCTTTACCAAAACAGTAATGGCAACCCCGGTCATAATATCAAAAATATTTTGTCCTTCTTTTTTAACCTCATCTTTTGATTTTCCACGAATACCGCCTCGTAAATTAAAAATATAAATAGAATCAAACTCCTGTTCTAAACACTTTCTAAAACCGTCCATAGAGTTACCATCAAGCCAACCGCTATTAGTGATAAAAGCAATAATTCCGCCATTTTTTCGGTCAATTCTATCAGAAGACCAGCGGAATGCTTTGATATAACTGTCATACAAGGCATTTTTGTTTGTTGCTGTTCCTTTTTTTGCATAAGTCGCTTTAATTCTGCTATCTAATTTTGGGTATTTTTGGTTTTGGGCATTATCATTTGCAGATTTTTGACCAACAGAATATGGCGGATTACCAATAATAACCATTACCGGCAATTTCTTTTGTTCCATAACTCTTTCCGAGTTTTGTGGCAATTCGTCTGCAAATAAACTGACAGCCTCGTCGGTTTCACCTAATTGGAATGTGTCCGTCAGACAAATACCATTAAATGGGGTATATGTGTCGGCATTCATTATATCGTGGTATGTATTTTCAATATTAATAGAAGCGATATAATATGCCAACAACACAATTTCATTTGCATGCAATTCCTTGGCATATTTTCTGGGCAATGCTTCTTTATCAATCAAACCTGTTTGCAGCAGTCTCGTTATAAAGGTTCCTGTGCCTGTAAACGGGTCAAGAATATGAATGTTTTCATCAGACAAACTTCTGTTAAATTCTTTCTTTAATACTGCATCAACAGAATGATTTATAAAATCAACTACTTCTACAGGTGTATAAACAATACCAAGTTGTTCCACAACCTTTGGAAAGGCTGTTTTGAAGAACTTGTCATATAATTCAATGATTATTTTCTGTTTTTCTTCGAATGTATCTATACCGGTAACTCTTTCTTTCACCGATTCATAGAAATTATTCAGTGTTTCGCGGTCTTTGCTCATTGATTGTTCTTCTAACAAATCGACCATTTTCTGCAAAGATTTCGACACCGGGTTATTTTGAACAAATGAATAGTTTTCAAACAATGCTTCAAATACAGGTTGGGTTATTAAATGCTGGGACAGCATTTGGATAACTTCTTCCTCTGAAACGAACGGATTGATATTCTTCTTTAATGCTTCCCAGAACTTGTTAAATTCATCTTGGTGCCGACCAGGCACGGCAATTAATTCCTTGATTCTATTTACATATCGTTGTGCAATCTTTGCAACATCTTGTGCCCATTGAATCCAATATCGTTTTGAACCAACCTTTTGAACCATTTTTGCATAAATAACATTTTGCAATTCCTGTAATTCCGACAACGGCAGTTTTATTTGTGTGGCTTTTGGGTCATTTTGTTTTTCTGTCCTGTCTCCGTCTGTATCCGGTTCGTCACTTATACCAATTACATTTATTCTACCACCTTTGTGCTTATTGAAATTAATTTTATTTATTTCTGCATCAAATCTGTCGTCGTGTGCCCTTAATGCATTTAAAACAGACCAAACAACAGCATATCTTTTGTTGTTGTCTAATGCATCTTCTGGTTTTACACCTTCCGGAATCATAATTGGAATAATGATATAACCGTATTTTTTACCTTCGGCTGTTCTCATAACTCTACCGACAGATTGAACAACATCAATCTGACTGTTCTTTGCAGCTAAAAACATAACAGCATCCAAAGAAGGCAAATTAACACCTTCGGAGCAGCATTTCACATTGGTTAATATACGGCATTTTTTGCTGTCTGCCTGGGTGTTGTTTTTTAACCAAGATAGCGATTCGTCTCTTTCGGAAGCCCCCATGCCACCATCAATGTGTTTTGATTCTACAACAACTAATTTGTCTCGTTCTTCTTTGGTCAAACTTTTGTAATACTTATCTTTATTTTCATTGAACTTATTGAACATAGAAGTTATTTTCTTGGAATCTGAAATTTTTTGACAGAAAGCAACTGCTCTCTTCATGGGAGATTTATCATCATTAAAAGTTTCGTCTATATCTAAAACTCTTTTAGATAAAGCATTTATGCAACCGATAAGTTTGCTGACATCATCCGCAAAAATTTCTTCTTTACCACTGCCTTTGCTTCCGGAAATATTTCCACGGAAATCAACAGGTATTTGCTCTTCTTTTAATGTAAAAATCAGGACTTTATAATCTGCCAATAAATTTTTTTCAACAGCTTTTCTAAAGCCAATTCTATATACAACAGATCCATAAATTGCTTCATCGTCCATAGAACATAGCAAAGCTTCTTTTTCTTCTGCTTTTTGTTTGCTTGAATCCGTATACAATCTTGGGGTGGCTGTCATATATACTCGTTTTTTAGCCAGTATATTTCCATTGTCGTGCACCTTTGTGAATGCACTTTCGTCATAAGTATCTTTTTCTTTATCTTTTAAAATAACACCTGTTGTTCTGTGTGCTTCATCACAAATAATTAAATCAAATATGCAAGAATCCTTTTCTTGCCTGTTCATTTCCTTTTGTGCTTTGGAAATCAAATCTATTGATTGGTATGTTGAAAAAACAACAATCATACCGTCTTTATGTGCAGATTTAGCATCTTGAAACTGCCGAATAATATTTTTTACATCAGTTGTCGCAGGTAATACCAAGTCAACAATACTTTCGTCTTCACCATCATCTTTTGTTACGGTGGCATCAGAGCAAATACATATCGGAAATATTGGCTTTTCTGATTGAGAAGTCCATTCCCGTAAGGTTTGACCCAATAATGCAATAGAAGGAACTAAAAATAATACAGTGCCATTATTTTTTGTTTCTTGTTCGGCCAACTTTAAAGAAGTAAATGTTTTCCCTGTTCCACATGCCATTATCAACTGACCGCGGTCTGCTGTTTTAAAGTGTTTCGCAAATGCATCCAATGCTTCCTGCTGGTGTTCTTTTAAAGACTTCTTTTGTTTTAATGCATTCCCGGAACCGTTTACTAATTTGTCCCAATTAATATATTCAGAACTATTTTCTAAATCTGCTAAACTTATTCTGGAAACAGGCGGGTTTTGGTGTTTTATCGTTCGTTCTGCCTCTGAACTCCAGTTGTTGGTTGTGCTAATCCACAACCTTTGTTTAAACATAACCGTTTGAGAATTCTCATTTGAAAAACTTCTGCCAGAAGTTGCCAAAAAGCTGTCTACTCCTGCTTTATCAATTTTACTATCTTCCGCATAGCATTTGCACTGTATTGCCCAATAATCTCCTTCAAATGTTTGTGCAACAAGATCTATACCGGTGTCTTTTCCACCAAATTCCTTCCTAAATGGAAACTCATTCCATAGCCATATTGTTTTTAATGTGTTTTTATATTGCGGTTCTACTTGAAGATACTTTTTCATCAGTTTTTCAAAGCTATTTCCCTTGTCTCTCTCTGAAGATGCTTCTTTTCTAAATTTGCTCAATACATCATTAAAAGATAATATTACATCGGACACGGGGAACTCCTTTTCACTCTAACGGTAATAATCATATATTATGTATATAATAATTGCAATACTTTGAAACAGAGAACATAAAATATATTCAAAATTAAAATTTCTTGGATTGATTTAAATGGATTTCGAAGGCAGCATAATCGCACTGTAAAGGAGGAATGAATGCAGGCGGTCGTTTTGGCAAAGGTTTCAACAAAAGAACAAGAAGACGGGCATAGTTTGGTTGCTTAATTAAATCGTTTGCACGATTATTGTGAAATGAAGAGCCCAGATATAATTCAAGAGTTTTCTATTGTGGAAAGTCTTAGAAAATCCGGCAAATCAGTATTGCATTTTATAATGCGATAACAGGTCTTGGATTCAAATGCAAATAATTAACAATTAATGGCTTTATCATATTTTTGTAATACTTGCTGAAAATTATACAAACTGCATATCGGATAATGTGAAAATATCTTTTGAAAAGAAACTAAAATAAGGCACGATACTCACCGCCGCACCTGTTGGTTATATTAATACGATTAAAAATGGAATAAAAACGGTTGTCCCTGATTCCGATACGGCAGATAAGATAAGGGCTATGTTCAAATGTTATACCAGCGGAAACTTTTCTATCAGGGATATGGTGGAATATACCAAAACATAGGCTTGGTATATAAAACAGGAAAGCCTTTATCCAGAAGTCAAATTCATTGTATGTTGCATAATTGTTTCTCTATTATGGGGAAATGAGAGTTAAAGGCAAACTGTACCGATATATATATAAACCGCTTATAAATAAACAATTATTTAGCCGTTGTAATAAGATAGTTTCAAAACAACACTGGGAAATCAATCAAAAACACGGAAATCTTTTTTATTATCAGGAATGGTTAGATGTGCAAATTGCGAACATTTGTATAGCCCTTATTTAGCGAAGGTTAAATATCCGTTTACAACCACAAACCACAAGAACTCAAAACTGTGTGCATTGCAATATACCAGAAAAAATAATTATGAATGCATACGAAGAAAATTTTACGAGAAATGCACCGGAATAAACGGCAATTAAATAATCTGTTAAATTTGATGGAAGAGAAGAAGCAAAACGACTCAGATAATCACGATAATTTATTAATAGAATTACGAGCAAAAGAAAGAGCAATAAACGATAAGAAATCAAGATTATTAGAATTATTTTTATCCAGCGGAACAGACCAAAGA
The DNA here is from genome assembly GCA_949298005.1 of uncultured Alphaproteobacteria bacterium. Taxonomy (GTDB): domain Bacteria; phylum Pseudomonadota; class Alphaproteobacteria; order Rickettsiales; family UBA1997; genus CALXRO01. Next base: position 10,525 of record CASFUN010000002.1, read on the forward strand.
ACATATGAAACTAAGGGCAAAGAACCAGGGGCAGAGTTAGAAAAAATATCATTTGAAAAAAAGGTCGTCTAACCTGGCTCCAATCATTGGACTCGAAACAAGAGTATATTTTGAAAAATATTATTCTGTAACGGACATTCCATAAGCCACTGACTTAATTTGATCTGTCCCCTTTAAAGTCGGTAAGAATTATATTTTCCTTATTTGATTTTTCTTTTATTATGTAATGTTTCCCCGCGTCTGATTATAAACCACATATCAACTAACTGATTTTAATTTCCGTTCTTTTTTCAACAATTTTATCAATTAAACCAAATTTTAGAGCTTCATTAGGAGACATAAAGTTATCCCTTTCCATATTTTTTTCTATAACCGACAACTTTTGCCCTGTATGTTTTACATAAATATTATTAAGTCTTTTTTTAGTATCTAAAATCTCTTTAGTATGAATTTCAATATCAGTAGCTTGTCCTTGAAATCCACCTGAAGGCTGGTGTATCATAATTTTAGAATTAGGCAAAGAATATCTTTTACCTTTAGTTCCGGCTTGTAGTAACAACGATCCTGCAGAACATGCCTGTCCCATACAAATTGTGCAAACATCAGGTTTTATATATTGCATAGTATCATAGATAGCTAAACCTGAGGTAACTATACCGCCTGGTGAATTTATATACATCCATATATCTTTTTCAGAATCTTCTGATTCTAGAAACAGTAATTGTGCTACAATAAGAGATGACATAATGTCATTAACTTCTCCATTTAAAAATATTATTCTTTCTTTAAGCAATCTGGAAAAAATGTCAAAAGACCTTTCACCTCTAGGGGTTTGTTCTATTACTACAGGTACTAAATCATCAACTATATTCATATGAGTCTGTTTATCTTCTTATAAAGAGAATAATATATAATTTTCTTCATAAAGCAAGTTTATTTACATTTACAAATTTAATATCTATTCTAAAAAGAGATTTTATTTCAAATAATGCTATACACACATATACTGATAAACTTCGTAGCTTCTGTTATTACGACATATCTTTTAATATTGTTAATTAACAAAAAACAGAATAACAAAAATAGTAATTTCTTCCACTGCAGTCATATTCTATTAATTACAAGCGTTATCAATACTAACAATAATGCATGACATAAATTATTCCTTTCTCGTAAATTTATTTGATCTGACAAATTATCAAGCTGCCTTTGTAGTTTATGGTAAATATAGTATTATCGGCTTACTAGTGATACTATCGGTTTTATTAATACTAATAGCTATCAACAGAAAAATTAAAATAAAAAATAGAGTAGTAAAGTTAATAATAATTATCTTATCTACAAGTTACATATTAAGTAAGTATAGCCTGCCCAGAAGGTTTATAAAAGTTTGTTATAACATGCATAGTAATATCGATTATAAAAAAACTTATAAGGATTTATTTAGAGAAATAAATAATGTCGATTATGTTGACAGAGTCAATTTAATTACAAAAATTAAAGATAATTCGTACAAGAATTTAGTCTTTATAATAATAGAATCATATGAGCAGAAATTAATAGAAAATAATTTTAAAGATATTTCAAAATACATTATAAGTTATTCAAAATCATGAGAATTTTTTCAAAACATAGATATGATAGAAGGTAGTGGTTGGACAATTGCAGGAATACATACCATGATGTGTGGTTCTCCAAGAATATATGACATATCAAAAGGAATTTTATTTAAAACTGCAAAAGCTAGTAATATGATAGCTTTCCTGATGTTTTGAATAATGCTGGCTACTATCAGGTATATATTGGAGGCGAGAAAAGAACTTTTTCTGGTAAGTATCATTTCTTAAAAATGCATGGCTATGATGAAATCTGTGGACAAAAAGAATTAACAAAAGAGTATAAGTATATAGATAAAAACAATCTTACCAACTGAGGTGTAAAAGATTTTGATATATTTAAAGTAGCCAAAGAAAAATATAAGGAGTTATCAAAAACAAAGAAACCTTTAAACTTAACTATAAGTACATTAGGCAATCACTTTCCAAACGGTACAGAAGATAATCGTTGTAAAAATAGTCATTCAAATGGTATGATTAATACTGTAGAATGTACCAATGATTTAATAAGCAGATTTCATATCATTTCTAGAAAAACAAGAAAATTACAAAGGCACAATAATTGTACTAATCCCAGATCATATTATGATGGATAGTACTATTACAGATAAACTTGGTAATATAGACGAGAGGAAATTATATACCATAATCCTTAATACAGGAAATATTATACAACATAAAGAAAATATACTTTACGTTGACATACCTAACATTATTTTAAATAGACTTAGTGTGGAACATAATGCTAAATTTTTACTTAGTAATTATCAAAATAAAACAAATAAAGAAAGAATTGAATTCATCAACAACAATATAGAAAAGATTAGAAGCTTCAACAATAAAACACTAATGAAATGAAAAATAAAGTAAGCTGAAACTTAAAATGCTTTTCAATTTACTTCAACAAATCTATATCCTCCTTTAATAGCTATACTAATATTCTTTACAAATTTTTTCGGCAGAATATCCATTGCTATTTCAGGCCATTCTATCAAACTAATATTATCAAAAGCCGAACTAAAGTCGAGTTCATACAGTTCTTCTTTATTTTTTATCCTATATAAATCAAAATGATAAATATCAAAATCACCAACATTATATATTTTTAATATATTAAAAGTTGGACTTGTAACATTTACTCTTTCTAAGCCATTTTTTTTTAAAAAAAAGTTCACAAAGGTATTAGCAAAAAAAGTTTTTCCAGAACCAAGTTCTCCGTTTAATGTTATAATGTCGTGAAGTTTTGAATCTTTAGCTATCAATTCAGCAACTTTTATAGTATCTTTTTCATTAAATAAATTATATATCATTATGTTAATAAAGTTGTTACTAATTCTGTTAACAAATATGTTAATATAACTTTATTAACATTAATCAATTAAAATTTAACAGGATATTAACAAGTCATTAACATATTAATAAATCATAAAAAGTTATTAACAAGTTGATAATAACTTTTATATATTCAATATAACTAAGAATTAATAATGTTATCAGTTGTTAATAAAATTGATAAAAAAATTTAATTTAATAAATTAACAAACTTAATGAATAACTAAAATAATAAAATGATTAATATTTTTTATATTGATAAGGTGAATACAACAATGAAAGAAATTAAAAAATACCCACCCAAAAGCTTAATAGTTGCTAATGAACAAACAAAGGGAAGAGGTAAAGACGATAGAATATGGCAATCTACAAGATCAAATAATTTATATACAGCTTTATCTTTGGAAACACAAGATGATACTTTAAATTATTCAAATTATACTTTTATAACTTCTTTAGCTTTAGCAAAAACAACAATTGAATTAACAAATAAGTATACTCATATAAACTGTAAATGGCCTAATGATGTTTTAATAAATAATAAAAAGTTTTGTGGTATTCTATTGGAAAGAGATATACAAAAAAATATGTTAACTATAGGTTTTGGTGTAAATATTGACAATCATCCAGATATTATAGGTAAAGTGTCTTTCAAGCCGACAGATCTATTGTCAGAAGGTTTTAATATTGATAGGAAGCAATTTATTAATAATTTTTTACGTATTTTTTGTGACTTGGATGAGTTGTTTAAAATAAATGGATTTAAAAAAATAAGAGAAGAGTGGTTATCTTTTGCTTATAATTTTAAAAAGGAGATAACTGTTAAAACTAAACAAAAGGAATTAATAGGCATTTTCAGTGATTTAGATGATGATGGCACTTTGATTCTTGATACAAAAAATGGACAAGAAAAAATATTCTCTGGGGATATATTTTAAATAAGAATTATCTATATACCACTTAAATATGTAAACTATTATAAAAGTTTTTGTATTACAATACAAAAACTTATTGAATTATAAATTTTATTGTATTACATTACAATTAATATTAATTTTATTATCATTAGATGAATAAGAGGGATTATTATATAAATAAATTAATAGGTTTTAAAGATAAAAACATAATAAAAGTTATAACTGGTATCAGAAGATGTGGTAAATCAACATTATTAAAATTATTTATAGATTATTTGAAACAAACTAATAATACAGATCAAAACATAATTTATATAAACTTTGAATCGTTAAGTTATATTAACATGGATTATATAACATTATATAATGAAATAAAAACCAAAATAGATATTACTAATAGCAATAATTTTAATAAATTTTATCTGTTTTTTGATGAAATACAGATGGTTAAACAATGGGAAAAAACCATAAATTCTCTATTTATAGATTTTGATGTAGATATTTATATAACTGGTTCTAATGCTTATATGTTATCATCAGAATTATCAACATATTTATCTGGAAGATATGTTGAAATAAAAATGTTTCCGCTCTCATTTAAAGAGTTTATTAATTTTAATATATTTTCTGATAATACTTCAATAGATGATAAATTTAATCTTTATCTTAAGTATGGCGGATTACCGGGTCTTACGGAATTTAATTTTGATGAGAGTAAAATAAATAATGTTTTAGATAGTATATATTCGACAGTTATTATGAAGGATATAATACAAAAGGCACAAGTCAAAGATCTAGATTTATTAAACAAAATATCTTTATTTTTGGCAGATAATATTGGTAATATAAGTTCACTAAATAAGGTAAATAATATCATTACTAATGAAACAAAGATAAAAGCAAATTTTAGAACTATAGAAAGTTATACAGGATTATTACAGAATGCATATATTTTTTACAATATAAAGAGATATGATATAAAAGGTAAAGAATATTTAAGAACTCTTGAAAAGTATTATATATCAGATATTGGTATAAGAAATTATTTGCTTGGTTATAGAGAAGTTGATAAGGGACATATTTTAGAGAATATAGTATATTTAGAATTACTAAGAAGGGATTATAGAATTTACATAGGTAAAATTAATAATTTAGAAGTTAATTTTATAGCTACAAAACAAGATGAAAAAATGTATGTTCAGGTAAGTGAAACTCTATTGGGAGAAGAAACTAAGGAAAGAGAACTAAGGCCTTTAAAAATGATAGATGACAATTATGAAAAAATAATATTGACCAAAGATAAAGATTTCATTTTATCATATAATGGAATAAAAGTTAAAAATATTATAGATTGGTTATTGGAATAACTGTCTTAATAGTCATTTCTCTAAATGTATCATAAAAATTACATTTTGTAGCCCTCTATTGTTTGATGAAGATATATTTGTTTTTGTTGTTACTGACTCATCAGAAAATGTCTTTTATCTGTACGTTTATGCTCATCAAATTCTAAAGACACTTCAGTATCGGGAAATTTATTTCTATGCCTTATTTCTTCCATAAAATTAATTCTAAGATAGTATTCTTTTACTAACTATGCTTTATATTCTTCCTTGTCATCTATATATGGTTCTTTTGGTAAAATATCCCAAATACTGTAAAATCTTCGTATTCTCTTACTTCTTCTACAGGTTCACTCTTCTTTTCAAAACTAGGTGGGATTTATCAGGAATATCATACATAATTTCTCCTTTTAATTTTAAATTAAAATTTATATATCTTGTTTAGAGTATAAAATAAAGATAATTTATATTTTAACAACTTCGCTTTTTTCTTATTTTACTGCATAATTCTTCTTGTTTTGATCAAGAGTGGGTTAACTATATGATACATTATGTTATTTAATACTCATTTTTTGAAAAAAATCTGTATTGAATATATCTGTATTAAATTTTATATTTTATAGTTTTTATGGAAAGAAGTACATACACATACAAGTGGAGTGAAGAAAAAAACGAATTTCTGAAAAATATAAGAAATAATATCATTTGAAGAAATAATTGTTCGTATAGAGAGTGGTCGTGTAGTGGATAATGTAGAAAATACAAAAAAAGTTATAAAAGCAAAAACCAGAAGATTTATATGGTTGAATTAGGCAATTACATATATGAAGTGCCTTATGTAATTGATACTAAGAATAGTTGGTATTTTTTAAAGACAATTTTTCCAAGTAGAAAATAATATTTCTTACTCCAAAATGGAATCAATTATTCTATTTCTAGATTTGTTATTTGATATATTCAAATGACGTATACAGAAATTTCCAAAACTCTAGTAGAGTATCAGAATTTTCTATATTGCTACAGACAAATGTATTGTGTTTATATCACTTTAATATCATTTTAAAATCTACAACAACAGCTCTATCTTCAGTAATTAGAGCTGGGTTTATATCTACAGAAATTATTTGTGGTAAATCTAAAACTATCTGCTGAACTTTTGATAGTGTATCCGCAAGTTTACCAACAGCTCTAGGTTTTTCACTTCTAACGCCGTTCAATATAGTGCCTACCTTGGTCTCATTGATCATTTGACTAAATTCATTAGTTGGAAGTACTCTCAAAGTAGTATCTTTTAAAACTTCTGTATATATTCCACCAGTACCAAAAATCATGATTCTACCAAAGTTTTTGTCACTATTTACGCCAATAATAACCTCTGTCGAGTTTGTTATCATTTCTTGAATTAGTACACTCGCATTTTTTAGGTTAAATTTATATATTGAGTCTTGCAAGCCTTTCCAAGCTTCTTCAAACTTTGTTTCATTGTTTATATTAAGGTATATACCTTTCATTTCTGTTTTATGAAGAGCGTCCGGAGCTGATAATTTTAGTACTACAGACTTTGGAAAGAGTTTTTTACAGAAAGATACAGCTTCGTTTTTATCGGTAAAATTACCGGATTTAGGATAATCTAATCCATAGTGATCCATTATCATATTTACTATATTTTGAGGTAAACTAGCTAATCCATTATTTTTAGATTCTTCAACAGCTTTTACTATTTCTTTTGAAGTGTTTGATTTTATCTCACTAACAAGTGTTTTATTTTTGTAAATCATTTGTTTTTTAAGTAGACCTAGAAGTCTTGTGGCATCTGTAGGATAGTCAAAATTTATTATATGATTTTGTTCTAAAATTTTTACACCACTACTTACCCTGCTTCCACCGATGAATGATGTAAATATATTAATATTTTTAAACTCTTTTGATACTCTGACTACCGCCTCTGCTGTTCCTTTAGCATCTGTTACCATTTGTGGAGTTAGTAAAACCAAAATATTTTTATATTCTCCGCTTTGGCATAATATCCTTAAAGCATTTTCATATCTGTCAGCTTTTGCGTCTCCAATAACATCGATTGGGTTTCCAAATGCAGCTTCTTCACTTAATACTGTTTTTAATTTTTCTATAGTTGCATCTGATGGTTTAGGAATATCTAGTCCATTTTCTTCGCATAAGTCGCTTGTCAATACACCAACGCCACCAGCATTAGTTAGAAGCCCTAAATTACCATCAAATTCATTATGTTTGCAATATTGAAGTATTTCTAATAGGCCAAATAATTCCCTGGTTGTATGAGCTTGTATTATACCACTTTTTTCTAAAGCTATTTCCAAAACTCTGTAGTTTGGTGCTAAACTTCCCGTATGTGATAAGCTTGCAGCTTGTGCTTTTGATGATTTTCCAGGTTCTAGTACAACTATAGGTTTTGTTTTTGTAATTTCTTTTGCAATTTTTAAGAATTTTTGTCCGTTCTTTAATGATTCCAAATAAAGGACAAAAGCTTTTGTATTTTCATCGTTTTTAAGAACATCTAATAGTTCTGTTTCTGATAATTGAGCTTTGTTTCCTATCGAGATAAAATGTGAAAAACCTATACCTTTTCCTCTTGCCCAATCGAGCATTGCTGAACAATAAGCACCGGATTGGGAAATAAAGGCAACATTTCCTTTATCCGGAAAACCATCTGCAAAACTTGCATTCAAGTTATCAAATGTTGATATGTGTCCAAGACAATTAGGACCCAATAAATTTATACCATTTTCAACACATTTTGTTGCAATACTGTTTTCTAATTCATGGTTGCCTATTTCTCCAAAGCCAGCAGTTATTATACTTATATTCTTGGTCTTATTTGCAATACAATCATCTACTGTTGCCATAGTGAATTTTGCTGGAATAACTATTACCACCAAGTCAATTGGTTCTTCGATATCTCTAATAGATGCATAGCATTTTTTACCATATAATTCTTGTCCTGCTAGTTTTGGATTTATGGCATATAACTTTCCTGTATATCCAGCATCTATCATATTTTTAAATATAACTGTTCCAAGTTTATTTGGCTCTGAAGAGACGCCAACAACAGCTGTACTTTTTGGATTAAAAAAATTTTCTAACATTGTGTGTTTTTAATTTTAAATTTGCCTATGATACTAAAATAATGTAATTTATATGTCTACAAATAATTTTTTATAATTTTTAATAAAGATTAATTTTAAATAGATATAATGCTTGCAAAAAGATTAATTTTGTTTATGATGATAATTAATCATTCATATAAAACAAATTAGTTTAACGATGTCAGAAGAAGCAGAATACCAACACGGTGAGATTGTCAATGTTGACATTTCCAGCGAAATGAAAAAGTCATACTTAGATTATGCAATGAGTGTTATTATAGCAAGGGCTATACCAGATGCATGTGACGGCCTCAAGCCAGTTCACAGGAGAATAATATATTCGATGTATGAATGTGGATACGAATACAATAAGCCATTTAAAAAATGTGCTAGAATTGTCGGTGATGTTATGGGTAAGTACCATCCACATGGTGATAGTTCTATATATGAAGCACTTGTTAGAATGGCACAAGATTTCTCAATGAGTGTAACTCTAATAAATGGACAAGGTAATTTTGGTTCTATAGATGATGATCCACCTGCTGCTATGAGGTATACGGAAGCTAGAATGGAAAAAATTGCTAGCACAATGACTAGTGATTTAGATAAAGATACTGTTGATTTTGCACCAAACTATGATGGTACAGAAAAAGAACCTATTATATTACCTACTAGATTTCCAAATCTTTTAATTAATGGCAGTGCTGGTATTGCTGTTGGTATGGCAACAAATATTCCTCCACATAATTTGAGTGAAGTTATAGATGGTGTTTTAGCTTATATTAATAATCCCAACATAACGGTTGAAGAACTTGTAGAAATAATTCCTGCACCTGATTTTCCAACAAATTGTTTAATAATAGGCAAAGGTGGATATTTGCAA
>CASFUN010000003.1 GCA_949298005.1 uncultured Alphaproteobacteria bacterium
ATTAGCTTTTGTTTTAATAGGTATAATAGCATATTTTTTCGTAAAAAACCAAGTTAAATCAATAGAAACATTAAAAAATTTTGCAAACGACTTTTCTTATCTAGAAAAGGATAACACCAATTTTAAGCCAACTGGAGCAGATGAAATAAGAGAGGTTGGTTTTGCATTTTTAAACCTTGTCAGAAAAATGAAGAGTTTAATTGTTTCAAGAACTACAATGCTTGCACAAATATCACATGATCTTAGAACTCCTGTTACAAGAATGAAATTACAAACCGAATTTGTTGATGATAAGGAAATAGCAGATTTTTTTAAACAAGATTTAGATGAGATGGAGAAGATGATAAATGAATATTTATCTTTTACAAAAGGAGAAATTGTTAATAGTTATGAACTAATAAATGTAACTGAATTCTTTGATGGAATAGTTTTTGAATACAAGAGGAGCGGTTACAAAAATATAAATATCTCATATGATATTGATTGCTATTATATATATGTAAGAAGTGATTTATTTAAAAGATGTATCAACAATCTTATAAATAATTCATTAAGATATAGAGTATCAAGAATACATATAAACGTAAAAACTACACAAACACAGTTAACAGTTGAAGTTGAAGATGATGGAGCTGGACTAACGACTGATTTATTGAAAAAAGTCAAAAAACCTTATTACAGCACAGACAATAATTCAAAAAAAGGTAATATAGGACTTGGCCTATCGATAGTTCAGCATGTGGTTGATATGCATAATGGCAAAGTTTACTTTACAAAATCCAAAAAATTTGGTGGATTATGTGTCGTTTTAATAATACCAATAAAAAACACAAAATATGCAAAAAACAATCAATAAGAAGAAGATTTTATTTATCTCATTTATTATAATAATAACAACTGTTATTTTAGATCAAATAACAAAAAGTCTTGTTTTAAAAAAGATAACATCATTAATATCAGATACTGATGGAATGGAGTTTTTTATAAAAGTTTCAGATTTTTTAAATATAGTATTAGTATGGAATAGTGGCATTAGTTTCGGAATATTTAATGGATTAAAGTTTATGCCACATATATTACTATTAATAAATATCTTAATTTCTAGCACTATATTTTACCTAATATGTAAAAGTAATAATTTTATATATAATATAGCATTATCTTTTATTTTTGGCGGAGCTGTAGGAAACATAATAGACAGGATATTTAGAGGTGCAGTTATTGATTTTCTTGATTTTCATTTTAAACAGTATCACTGGCTGGCATTTAATCTTGCTGACAGCAGTATATTTATTGGGATTATAATATATTTGGTTTACGATTTGTTTTATAAAGTTTCTATAAAAAATGATTAAATTTTCTTTTAAGCAAGATCTAATAGAAGGTATAATAAAATCAAGGAAGGGTCAATTTGTTATTTTTGCTGAATTAAATGGAGAAATCCATAGATGTCATTACCCTACAACAGGACGTATTGGTAATATTGATATAGACGGTAGACCTTGTTTGTTATCTAAAACAGAAAATACTTCGTGCAAAACTCAATATACAGTTGAAGCAATATCATTAAACAATCCAAAATACAAGAATAAAGAATGGATTGGTATTAATCAAAATGCTATTAATAGGTATGTAGAATATTATCTATTCAATAACTCTTTTAAAGATATGATTAATACTAATAATTGTAAAATTTTAAGAGAACAAGCTATTGGAACATCCAAACTGGATTTTCTTGTGGAAAATACCTATATTGAGGTAAAGATGCCACTACAATACTTACAGGTTGATATACCTGACTATATAAATACTAAAAAACAGACTCAATTTAATTCTACCGATCGTTTTATAAAACATATAACTGAATTGGGTAAGACTTTGGAGAAAAATCAACGTGCTATTTTATTAACTTGTTTTGTTTATGATAATCCAGGTTTTAAAGTAGTGGAACATAGTAAAAATTATAATAAAAAGTAACATTGTTAAGCAAAACGTGTCTTTAGGAGTTGAACTTTGGCAAGATAATTTCGAAATAAACACTAAATATGTCAGTTTAAAAAGTTATTCAAGATTTTCTTTATGAAGATTAATTAAAGAATTACATGAATTAACAAAAGAATCTTTTTTATCATTAAACAAACAACCTATAGAATCAACAACACAAGTTGTTACTTCTTTAACTTTTCGCTCTTCTTTATTAGTAAATTTATCAAGAACAAAATCAACAACTTTGTCTCTATTGTCTGGCCTACCTATACCTAATCTTATCCTATTGTAATTATTTCCAATAGATTTATCTATACTTTTTATTCCATTATGGCCGCCGCTACCTCCACCAGTTTTAAATTTTACTCTACCAAGCTGTAAATCCAGATCATCATGAAATACAAATATATTTTCCAGCGGAATTTTATAAAAAGATTTTATTTGTGAAACAGCTATACCTGACCTATTCATATAGGTACTTGGTTTAGTTATTATAACATTATGAGTTTCTATAACCGAATTAAAAATTGTTGCATTAAACTTTTCTTTTTTATCTCTAAATCTATATATTTTTACAATATGGTCGACACACATAAAACCAAAATTATGCCTTGTATATTCGTATTCTTTTCCAATATTGCCAAGTCCAACAAATAAGTACATAATTAAGTATCAAGATGTTTTTTAACTTTTTTAATGATTATATCTCTTTTTAATTTTGATAGATAGTCTATATATAATTTACCATCCAGATGGTCTATTTCATGCTGTAAACATCTGCTTAAAAGCCCATCTGCTTCAATTGTCAATTTTTCTGAATCTTTATCGGTATATTCAACTTTAACCTTTTCCGGTCTTTTAATTTTTGCGGAACAGCCAGGAACAGATAAACAACCTTCCTCCATTTCAATACAGTTATCAGAATACCAAGTTATTTTAGGGTTTATTAAAAATATTGGTTGTTTTTTTTCATTTGCTTGAATATCAATAACAACCATTCTTTTATTCAGTCCAACTTGATTGGCAGCCAGACCAACACCACCACTTTCATACATAATCTCAAGCATTTTATCAAGCTCTTTTTTAGTCCTATCATTTACAGTTTTGATCGGCTTACATTTTTCTCTAAGTATATCAATATCATTGATAATATTTTTAACTTTTAATTCTGATTCTATTGCTGAAATTATCTTAATTCTTTCTTCATCTGAAGTATAGTCAAAGAATAATTTACCATCAAGATAGTCTATTTGATGCTGTAAGCATATCGATAATAAACCGCTTGCCATTAAATCATGTTCAATAAAATTAATATCAAAATATTTTATCTTTGCTTCTTTTGGTCTTTTTACTGAGCATGTGACATTGTCTAATGATATACTTGCTTCACTAAACTCTATCATTTCATCAGATAACGAAATTATTTCCGGATTAATCAAAATAATGGGTTTTCTTCTATTATTTTCCTGTAAATCAACAACAACTATACGTTTATGTACACCAATCATAACGGCTGCCATACCTATAGCATTATTTTTATACATAATGCTCAGCATATTATCTGTAATTTCTTTAAGACTCTCATCCCCTTTCTTAACTATTTCACTTTTTTTTCTAAAAAAGTTTAAGCTTTTTGAGTCATGTATTTTTTTTAATTCATAGATCATAACAGCTCAATTATATTTTTAATAATCATGATATCTTATCCATAATTTCATCCGGTATCTTAAAATTACCTATAACCTGTTGAACGTCATCGTCATCTTCCAACTTCTCAATTAATTTTAACAATTTATCTGCCTTTTCTACATCAACAACAACTGTATTTTGAGGCTTCCATGTTATCTTAGCTTCATTTGGATCTCCAAGCTTACTCATAATAGTATCTCTAACAGATGCAAAATTACTTGGTTCAGTAATTATTTCATGCCATTCTGAACTACTTTCAACATTGTCAGCACCAGCATCTATAGCTAATTCTAACATTTCTTCTTCAGATATTTTGTTACCTTCATAACCAATTATTCCAACTTTATCAAACATATATGATACACTTCCACTTTCTACCAATACTCCACCACTTTTAGTAAAATATGATCTAATATTGGAAACTGTTCTATTTCTGTTATCCGTCAAAGTTTCAACTATTAGTGCAACAGAACCAGGAGCATAGCCTTCATATCTTACTTCTTCATAATTATCACCTTCCCCAGCCGAAGAAGCTCTTTTTATTGCTGCCTCAATTTTGTCCTTAGGCATGTTTTTAGATTTAGCCAATATGATCGCATTTCTTAGCCGTGGATTAAAATCTGGATTTGGATCACCTAATTTAACCGCTACAGCAATTTCTCTTTGAATTTTTGTAAAAACCTTTGATCTCTTAGCATCAGCAATACCTTTCTGATGTTTTGTTGTTGCCCACTTTGAATGTCCTGACATCAATTAAAAGTTAATAATCATGCTATTTATCGTAATTTTTTCTTTTGAAAAAACAAGGATTGGATTTTAAAATAATTTATTATACTGTAAGTCATATGAAAACAAACTTATAATTTTTTATATAACAATCTATGAAGAGAGAGAAGAGAATCTGTTGGTAACAAAAATTCAAGATTTAGAAATATTGAATTTTTAAGATTTTTTTTGAGTATAGTTATATTAATTAACCATTTATTCGCTCCAGAAAACTTGAATAACGATTCATTTAAAAAAATATATAAAAATTATTTTTTTGCTAGGAATAGTCAAAAGCTGTTGATTTTTTCTTTATTATTTCAGGTTTTTTCTTAGTTTATGGATTTAATAAGGATTTAAATATCACAGACTTTATTAAAAAGAAAATCACAAGGTTGTGGCCACTAATGATATTTATTAATTTACTCTACTTAATTATTAATTTGTTTATAAAAACAATTAAATATAAAACTTACGATAATATATTAGGTTATTTTTTCTGAGAAATATTGGTTTAACAAAAGCGCGTGGTAACCTTGGTATATTTTGGTATATCTCAGTATTATTTTGGTGTTCTTTATTATATTTACTTATTAAAATATTTTGAAAGGAAAAATGTTAATTTATTTGCCGCCATATCTACTTGGTTCAGTTATGTATTTTTAATACAAGCTAAAAATGGTACTATAAATGACCACATAAAAGTTTTTAATAACATTTTTGTTGTCGGTATATTAAGAGGACTTGGTGGAATTGGTATAGGATACTTTATTGGTTTGTTTTACAAAGAGTATAAATACAGGATAAATAATGCAAAATTAAGCAAAATGACTACAATATTTATAAATGTACTAGAAATATATTTATTTTCTTGGTCTTTATACTATCTAATCTTACATAGAATAAGTTGTAACAACAATATTATATTCATTTTATATTTTACAATTCTTTTTAATCTATTTTTATTTAAAAAAGGATTTTTTACGAAATTACTAGATAATGATTTTTTTGTTATACTTGATAGATACAGCTATTCCATTTATTCAATACATTCTTTTATTTTTATAGTGCTAAGAAATAAATTCTGGAAAAATCACAAAGAGTTTATTTTTACATATCCAATGCTAAATGTTATTATTACAATAATATTAGTATTTGTATTTGCTGTTTTAACATATCAATTCGTTGAAAAACCTTCAGCTAAGTATTTGAATAAAAAGTTTTTTAGTGATACTAACAATAGGTGGTAGTTTACTATTCTTGTAAAACCAAAATAAATTACTATATAATTAATTATTCAACACTATTATTAATAATGCCAGAAAAACAAAATTTTGAATTTGGAGTAGAAACAAAAAAAATTTTAAAATTAATGATACACTCCCTTTATACAAACAAAGATATAGTCATTAGAGAACTAATATCAAATGCATCAGACGCATGTGACAAGCTCAGATATCAAACTACATTAAATCCTGATATATTAGGAAATGAGACAGATTTAAAGATTAAAATTGAAATTAACGAAGAAGAAAAAACCTTATCTGTAATTGATAGCGGTATTGGCATGAATAGAGACGACTTAATTAATCAATTGGGAACTATAGCAAAGTCAGGCACGGAAGCGTTTCTCGAACAAATATCAAAAAATAAAGAACAGAATGCAATAG
>CASFUN010000004.1 GCA_949298005.1 uncultured Alphaproteobacteria bacterium
TATTAGCTAATGTTGTATTTGATATTTTTACAGAAAGCGATTTTTCTGTACTTAAATTTAAACTCAATGAATATAGTGGTGTCGATAAAACAGAGATAGAGAACTTTAATTTGCTTGACATGACGGCAGCTTTGGATTGGCTTCATAATAAAAATATTGAATGTAGAAGTTTTTGGATATGTGGTATTGATAATAGTGTTTCTTCAGCATTACAACTAGTTATGAGAAGGCCAGATCTTGAAAATTATGTAATTTTTTCACCAGATCTTAGAAAAAATGATTTAAGTTTTATAATTCCTTGTACTTCTAGTGGATTGATAGTTCGTGCTTCCTATGACTTAAGATTTACAGAAGACGAATGCATTGCATTACAGGAAAAACTTATAACGAAGTCTGATTCAATAGTTAAATATTTAACTTTAGATGGAGTTGAAAGAAATTTTGCTGATTCACTTGTTGAGTTAAAAACTGAGTTGACCAATTATTTAAAAGAAAAAACTGCTGAAGATCGAAGAAATTTTAAGCATGTTACTGCAGGCAAAAGGCGTAGGAGAAAGAAGAAAGTATTAGAACAAGAGGAAGAAAAGATAATTTATATTAATCCTATAAAATCTTTGGATATTGATGACATTTAAAATAAAATAAGAGGTTTATTATGAATAGTGATAAAATTAGTTTTGATAAGTCAAGTTTCACTAAATATTTATTAGGTATTTTGGTGTTTACTTTTATTTTTTCTAGTATTAGTAGCATTTTATTTATGTCAAATAAATATAATATCATAGTAGGGAAATATAAAAAAGTTAATATAAATGAGTTTGTTAGTATACTAAATAACGAAAAAAGAGCGATGGCTTCTTTGAAACTTAATGAGGAACAAATAGCACAACTTAACTCCAAGGAATTTATGCTATCTACTTTAAGTAAAGTACTATATTCAAAATTAATAGATATAGAAATTGAAAAATTCGTTATACAGAAACCTAAAAAACTTGTACTAGATAGTATAGTTCTGGATAAAAATTTTTATACAGATGGAAAATTTGACATAAAAAAATTGGAACAGCTTTTGAAGAGATATAATGTCTCTGAACAAGATTATATAAAAATATTACAAGAATCTCATAATAAAAAATTTTTGTTGGATACTTTAATTAGTGTTGATAATATTAATAACTATTCTTTAGAAATTTTACAGTCTGAAGCTAATAAGTATAAAAATGTTGATATATTTTCAATTGAAAAGGGTAGACTTGAAAGTTATAGTGGAGAAATTGATGAAGAAGAAATAAAACATTACTATAATATTAATATTAATAAATTTATCTTGCCAGAAGAAAGGCAGTTGGACTATATAAAAATTACTGATTATACCGAGGAGCAAATTAGTAAATTTGAATCGTTAAAATCTAAAGGTTTATCAATGCAAGAAATAGCTAAAGATATGAATCTAAGAGTTGATACTTATGGATATTTAAAGAAGGAAGAAGTTGATAATAGCGAAAAATATAAGGATTTACCAAATATATTTGAGCGTGCTATTGGAAAGATTTCTGGTCCAAAAAGAAGAGAAAAAGATGTATACTTTTATTGTGTAGCTAATATAAAAGAAAGTAGAGTTAAAGATATTGATGAAGTAAGAAGAGATATAAAATTAGCCATACAAGATAAAAAAACTGAGGAAATTCGTCTTGAAGCTGTTAATAAAATTATTAATGATTACAGAAACGATGGTTTTGATTCTGAATTTTTAATTTCTAATGGTTTTAAAATTAAAAATATAAAATGTATGACAAAGAGAGATGAAGAATATGACGATGGTTTTCTTATTAGTGTTATGGCAACTAAAAAAGGTGATGTAACTGGGGTCTTCGCCGATGATAAATATTTATATTTTGCTTTTGTAAGGGCTGAAGGTGCTTTGACAAAAGATAATAAACAATATGTAAATATCTCTGATGTAAAAGAGAAGTTATTTGAAGAAGATAATGATAGACTATTTAGATATTATACAAATTATCTTAAAGATAAAAAATATAAATTAAGAATTAATTATAAACTCTTAGATCTTATAAAGTAATGCGTTATAAGGTAGAACTGGAATATGATGGTACTGACTATTCCGGTTGGCAAAAACAAGGACATGGCCTGTCTATACAAGAAATAATAGAAGATAGTGTAGCTAAATTATCTGGTCAAAATACCGAAGTTATTGGTTCTGGTAGAACTGATGCAGGTGTTCATGCTATTTCCCAGATTGCGCACTTTGATTTGGATAAAAAAATATCAAAAACTACTATAGTTAATGGCTTAAATTATTATTTAGGATTACATAATAGATTACTGATTTCCAACTTCTCTGAAGCTATATACGAAAAATATGGTAATTTTTATAGTAATTATAAATTTCCAAGTGGACAAGATATTATTGTAAAATCTTGCGAAATTGTTGATGAAAATTTTCATGCTAGATTTTCGTCAAAAATGAGGCACTACAGATATATAATTATAAATAGAATGGCGCCATTGGGGCTCATGAGGAATAGGGCGTGGCATATAATAAAAAAACTTAATGTTGATTTAATGTGTGAAGCATGTCAAGTACTTATTGGTAAGCATGATTTTTCTAGTTTCAGAGATAGTCAATGTCAAGCTTTAAGCCCAATAAAAACTATGGATGATTGTAGGGTATATAGGGAAGGTGATAAAGTGATATTTGATTTTAGTGCAAAGTCGTTTTTGCATCATATGATACGAAATATAGTTGGCACCTTAAAGGATGTTGGAATTGAAAAGATTAGCGTTGATAGATTTCATGAAATATTAGAAGCTAAGGATAGGAAAGCTGCTGGAATGAATGCGCCAGCGTATGGTTTGTATTTTCTTGGAGTTGACTATTAGTATAATGTCAATACCTTTTATAAATGAATATAATGTGTTGTAAATTAGGGTGTTATTATGTCTAAAACAGACTATCAATTATTATTAAGTAAATCTATCAATGGTGAATTATTTTCAATGGAGGAATGTTTAAATATATTGGAAACTCCTGATAGTGATTTAAAAGAACTTTTAGACTTGGCATATGAAGTTAGAAAAAAATATAAAGGTAATAAAGTCAGTATACAAATTTTAAGTAATTTAAGAAGTGGTAATTGTAGCCAAGATTGTCATTACTGTTCTCAATCTTGTATTTCAAAAGCTGATATAGATAAATACTCACTACTAGATGTTAATACATTATTAAATAATGGAAAAATTGGTGAAAGTAAAAAAGTTAAAAGGCATTGTATAGGTGTTAGTGGTATAACTTTTGAAGATGATGATTTTGATAAAATATGTAAACATATAAAAAAATTAAAAGATAGTGTTAATACAGATATATGTTGTTCTATAGGTTTTTTGACTGAAAAACAAGCAAGAAAACTTAAGGAAGCAGGTGTAAAGAGAATAAATCATAATCTTAATACTGGTAGAAATTACTATAGTAAAATATGTACTACACATAAGTATGAAACTAGAATAAATAACATTAAAATGCTAAAAAAAATTGGTTTTGAGATATGTTGTGGTGGTATAATTGGTATGGGTGAGGAACTTGAAGATATAGTTAATATGTTGACAGAATTACATTATTTAAATCCAGAGTCGGTACCAATAAATTTTTTAATCCCAATAAAGGGAACTCCATTTGAAAATATGGCTAAAAATTTGACTCCAGAATTTTGTTTAAAAGTTCTTTGTTTAGCTAGATTAATGATACCAAAAGCCGATGTAAGAGTAGCTGCAGGTAGGGAAATACATATAAGAGATAAACAAAATTTGATGTTTTATCCAGCTAACTCGATCTTTGCTTCTGGATACCTTACTGAAGATGGGCAAGGTATAATGGAAGCTATAGAATTGATAAAGACAAGTGGGTTTGAATACGAAATAGAATAGTTTTTTATGCATTTATTGAATATAGAAGCCAATTATAGTTTTCTTGATAGTTTATATGAGTTTTTGAGTTGCGAATTTGCCAATGACATAACTATGTCAGAAATTACTGTGTTTTTACCAAGTCGTAGATCTGTTAATGAATTAAAACGCATATTTTTAAAAAATAGTAAACAACAATCAAAAATTTTACCTACAATAAAGGCTATTGGTGATATTGATTATGACGATATTTTACCTAATTGTTCTGATCTAAGTCTTGTTTGTAGTTATCATGATTTGTTTAAAATTGTTTCTAATACAAAGTATAAATTACTCTTATTGAAAGAGATGCTTGATAACCAAAGAAACTTAAATATAGAGCAGGCTATTAATTTTTCACATGAGTTTGAATTGTTTTTAAAAAATATTGAAGAGAATAAAGTAAATTTGAATGATTTAACAAAAGTAATTGATGATGAGTTTGCGATACATTGGCAAAAAACTCTAGGATTTCTTAAAAGTTTTGCTTTGAAGTGGAAAGAGATTTTAAAGATAAATGGTATGACATCTAGTGCTAGTAGTATAGTGGCTAATATAGATTTACAAACAGAATCAGTGAAATTTCAAAAACCAAAACATCCAATAATAATTGCTGGCATTTCTCATATGATTAAGAGTGCTGTTGAGTTTACAAAAGCTTTATCTAAATATGATAATACATATTTTATTACAAAAGGAGCTGAAAATGTATTAGAAGAAAGAGATTTTAATGAAATTATAGAGACGCATAGTCATTACCGTTTTAAGAAGTTATTTGAATTTCTTAATGTTAAGAACTACAAAAATATAAGATATGATAAATATATTACTTTAAATAAGGATTACGCCAATGCTATATATAACTCAATGCTTCCATATAATTTGACACACAAATGGTCTGATACAGAAGTATCAGTATTTCCAAATATTGAGTATTGTGAATTTAATAACCTGCAGGACGAATTAGAATTTATTAATTTCTATATATTAAACTACATAAATGAAAATGGTTTAAAGAATATTGCTATTGTAATTGATCAGGATTTATCTTATCGTTTTGAATCAATTTTAAAATTATGGAAAATACCATATAATAATACTTTTGGATACAAATTTCTTTCTCATAATCTTATAAAGTATATGTTTCTAGTTATTGATGTATATAACAGTAACTATAAAAAGGATTTATTTTTAAGTTTGCTGAAAAATAATTTTAGTTATTTTGGTTACAGTAAAAGTGAGCTTGAAGAAAATATTTATTTGTTTGAAAAACACATTTTGGAAGATAAAATTAATAAAAATGGGATGAAATCTTATAGATATAATTTGGAATATGTTGATGATGTTATTATTAAAGATAAAATAAAAATATTTTTAGACAGGATAGAAAGTTATTTTGATAGCATTAGTAATTGTAACTACACCTTCAGCGAATTACTAAAAAAACATATTGAATTGGTTGAAAGAATTACAAACATTTCCAAAAACTCGGAAGGAAATACCATATGGTATAAAGATTATGGTAGTGAAATAATATTTGATTTTTTAGTAAATGATGTAATCAAAGATTCTGAATGTATTGGTTTTGTCAATACAAATGATTACCTTAGTATTTTAAAATATACTTGTTCTAATAAATCTTATAGTGAAAAATATTCAGAATATCCTGCAGTTAATATAATATCAATTAAAGAAACAAGATTGATAAATTATGATTTAGTCGTTATTGCAAATTTAAATGATGATTCTATTCCTGAATCAGTAAAAATTGATCCTTGGATGAATAATACTATGCGTGAAACACTTGGTATACCACCTAAGGAACAGGAATTAGGTCAATCCTGTTATGAATTTATACAGTTATTAATGCAAAAAAATGTGTTGCTTACAAGATCAACTAAAATTGATGATGTTGGAACTATAAAATCTAGATTTTTACAGAGAATTGAAGCTTTTCTTGATTGTAGTAGTATAAAATTAAAGCAACCAGAAGATATAAAAACAGCATTTTATAGATATTATGAATATCCATACAGTAAATCAAATGATATATATAAAAAACGTCCAAAGCCAAAACCACCTATAAATATAAGACCTAGAGAATTGTCAGCTACAAATATTGACCTGCTCAATATCAATCCTTACGATGTGTATGTAAAAAAGATATTGAATTTGAAAAAAATAAATATTTTAACAAATAAAAGCATTTTTTCAAAAGTAGGTACAGTATTACACGAAGTATTTGAGAAGTTTTGCAGAAATTACACTAAATATAGTGCTGATAAACAAAAATCTATAGAAAATATATTAGAATTATGTATTCAAAAATATTTTTCTGATGATGAGGTTGCTAAAGAGTTTTATAGACAAAAATTGTTAGATAGTTGTTATAATTTTTTGGAATTTGACAATAAATCAAGGTTTGAAGGTTTTAATGTTAGTGTTGAAGTGAATAGTTCCTATAAATTACTTGAAAAAAATTTTGTAGTATTTGCTAGAATTGATAGAATTGAAGATAAAAAAGATGGAATTCTAAAAATTGTAGATTATAAAACTGGAACTGTACCATCTATAAAAGATGTTATTAGCGGTTGTGTGCTCCAACTACCAATAGAATCTTTAATATTACAGCACAGTGGATTTAATATTGATTCTGTAGAATATTGGTCTATAAAATCTAATAATGATGCAAAGATTATTACAATTAAGAATGAGAATAATGAATTGATAAATAATGTTGAAGAATTTATTGGTAATTTGATTGATTATTTTAATAATGAAGATAATGGTTATGTGGCAACTAATAAAAATCCGTGCTACAGCGATTTTACGCATTTAAGCAGGATTGATGACTGGCTATATTAACAGAGATTAGATATAATTAATCTTTTATATTATTGAATGAATATCTATAATTTTTAGCATAACCAAAAGAAGATACTCTATTGTTCTTTAAAACTATCCAAAATTCATCACCTGTTGAATTAAAAGGATAGAATCCAAAATATGGGAAGTTTTTTGAAAATATGAGATCGAAAATATCAGAATGTATATAATAAACCATTATTTCGCTATTACTAAAATATTTTGTTTCTACTGGTTTGGAACCAATAATACCAATTACTTCTGTTTTTGTTAAATCATGTTCCAACTTATTGGTTACCTGTTTGCTAATTATGTTAGTACATAATTGTATAAAAATTATTAAAATGAATATAGAAGAAGTCTGCTCATCTAACTTAATTTAGCTTCCTTAAAAATAACATGTTTTTTTACAACTGGATCATACTTTGAAAATTCCATTTTTTCTGATCTTTTTTTAGGATTCCTCCTTGCTGTATAATAGTAACCTGTTCCAGCTGTACTTACTAACTTAAATAAAATAGCTGGCCTTTTCTTTTTCGCTGTTTTTGCTGCCATTTTTAATCTACCTTAAGAAATTTGAAAAAATAAAAAAATCAATATAGACTATACGATAGTGAAAAGTTTTTAAAAAACAAGTTGTTAATATTTAGATTTTTGCTATTTATCTTGGTTTTATTCTATAATTCAAATTCTTCTGCTGATGTTGCTAGTACTAGTCTTACTAATAATAAACAAAATGTTGTTGTAGATGGTAGATATTATGACTGGATTGTTTATTATATTGATGAGATAGGAGCTGAGAAAAAGTGTTATATAGCGAGTTTTGCAAAGGAAACAAAAGGAAATTACGTGGGCGAAAGAAAACCGTATATAATGATAGCTCGTTTTAATACTAGAGAAATTGAGCAAGTAAGTGTTTTTTCTGGGTTTGTGTATAAAAAAAATAGTTTTATATATCTAAATTTAGATAATAAACAAACTAGAATGATAACAAAGGATGGTAGGGCATGGAATAAAACAGAACAAGAAGACAAGGTAATGATAACGAGGTTAATAAATGCTAGCTCTGATATAAAAATTAGAAGCGAAAGTATAGACGGCAAATATGCTATTGATACATATTCAGTAAAAGGTTTAGCAAGGGCTTATAAAAGAATGAAAGATTTATGCAAATAGATTTTGTAGATTTTATAAAAACAACGATATTATTATTTTTTAATACTATAATAGAATTTTTACCTATATCTTCAACAGCGCATGGAATATTATTTAGTAAGTTTATAAAAATTAATACTGATACTAAATTAATTCTTGCTATATCGCAGTTGGCAATTTTATTAGCTTTAATGTATTATTTTAAAGAACAGATTTTTGATATTTTGAAAAGATTTTTTTCAGATAAGAAAGTTAGAATTTTTTGTTATGATATAATAATATCTACAATTCCAGCTATTATTTTTGGTTTATCTTTTAGTAATATAATTAAAAGATATTTTTTTTCTAATATAACCATAGCTATTTTTCTTATTATTGGAGGTATAGTTTTAATTTATATTGATGGACTTATAAAAAATAAAGCAGATAAGTTAGTAGAATATGATTTATATTCTATACCAAAAAAAATAATGTATAAAGTTGGTTTATTTCAAGCTATAGCTTTATTGCCTGGTATATCAAGATCAACTTCAACTATATGTAGTGCCGTTTATTATGGTTTATCAAAAACAACTTCTATTGAATTTTCTTTCTTTTTGTCCTTGCCAGTTAGTTTTGCTGGCTCTATTTTTGATATATTTAAAAGTTTTAGTATTATTGACAATTATACTATACTTTTGATTTATTTTTTTATAAATATTGTTTTTGCAATTTTTTTAGTTAAAAAGTTAATGGCTTTTTTAAAACGTAATGATTTGAATATTTTTGGTTATTATAGAATAATTTTTGGATTAGTTTTATTACTTTTAAAATTTTAGGAGATTTCTCATGAAAAAATATAAGGACTTTGGTTTTGTAAATACAAAAGAGATGTTATTAGACGCTTATAGAAATGGTTATGCTGTTCCAGCATACAATTTTAATAATATGGAGCAACTACAAGCAATAATACTAGCATGTTTAGAAACACAATCGCCAGTAATTTTACAAGTGTCTGCTGGAGCAAGAAAATATGCTGATAGTGATATGTTGATGGAAATGGCAAAAGGTGCTATAGATATGATGAAAAGAAAGTCAAAAGAGTTAAAACTAAGAGAAATACCAATAGCTTTGCACTTAGATCATGGAGCTGATTTTGATATATGTAAAAGTTGTATAGAATCTGGTTTTTCTTCAGTTATGATAGATGGTTCATATTTATCATATAATGAGAATATTAATTTAACTAAAAAAGTTGTGGAATTTGCACATAAATATGATGTTACAGTTGAAGGAGAGCTTGGTGTTTTAGCTGGTATAGAAGATGATGTTTCTTCTGAAGTATCGCATTATACAAGACCGGAAGAAGTAGAAGATTTTGTTGTAAAAACACGTGTTGATTCTTTAGCTATTTCTATAGGAACATCCCATGGAGCATATAAGTTTAAAGTAAAAAATGAAGAAGATATACCACCTCTGAGATTTGATATATTAGAAGAAATTTCAAAGAAACTACCGAATTTTCCAATAGTTTTACATGGAGCATCTTCTATACCGCAGGAAGCTGTAATAATTATAAATAAATATGGTGGAAAAATAGAAAAAGCTTTTGGTGTTCCTGAAAAACAATTAAGTTTAGCTGCAAAATCTGCTGTCTGTAAAATAAATGTTGATTCTGATGGCAGGCTTTGGATGACTGCAAAAATAAGGGAATTTTTATCAAATAATACTGATAAATTTGATCCACGTGATTATTTAGGGGAAGCTAGAGAAGCTTTAAAGAATATGTATATACATAAAAACAAAAATGTTTTCTTTTCAAGCAATAGAATATAAAATAACCTCTAATTTTTGGAGGTTATTTTATTATTTTCAATTTTTATCTTCAGAAAAAGATTTAAGTAAAGTTATTATATTGGATCTAGTTTTTTTATTTTTAATTCTAGTAAAATATTTAACTAGGGCTATAACTTCTTTTTTATACAATGAACTTTCTATATTATCGGAATAAGAATCATTATTATATTTACTTCCACACCCACAGTTACTAAGTGCTGATGCTACACCATCTTCCTTTAAGAAATAATTGATATCGGTTTTGAGAACTTCTGCAATTTTATATAAGTTTGATATACTTATCTTGTTTACACCTTTCTCATATTTTTGAATTTGTTGAAAATTAACACCTATTCTCTTTCCTAATTGGTCTTGTGTTATACCCAAACTACTTCTTCTTATTTTTAGTTTAAGACCAATCTGTTTCTCGATAGATTTATCTTTTTCGTTTGTCATTTTGCCTCCTGGATTTTATAAAAAATATCTCACAACTTATACAATATATTGTATAAGTAATAAAATCAAGGACAAATAGTTATTTTCCACTAATAATTTTAAATATTTAGTTATTTTTATATTTTTTTCTAATTAATTATTATATTTATCTTGATATTTATCTTGATAAATAACTCAAATATACTTGATTTTCAGTATAATGTAGATTATATTGTTTTTACAAAAAATTTTTTACACATGAAAAAAATTATCTTACCAATTATTATTTGTATGATGATTAATAATTTGTTTGCAATAGAGAGTAATCATTCATATTTTAAGAATTCTGATTTCACTAATTATTTTTCTATAGAAATAAAGGGTTTTGGTGATTTTAGTTTAATTTACAATCAAGAAACTATTAATAATAAAAAAACTTCAAAATTTGACCGTATGACAGCAGCTGTTTTAAATATTTTAATTAGCAGCAATTATGATGAATCTTTTAGATATGGAATTAGGTTTGTCAATGCTATCGATAATCAATTTGGTAATGGTGTTGGTGCTGAAGTTTTTCTTGATGGTTTTTTAGGAAAGTTAGAATTTGGTGGATTAAAAGATGTAACAGAAAAGATGAGAGTTGGTGCTGATACATTAGCTGTTGGTTCTGGTGGTATTGGAGGAGATTCTCCAAAATATAATAGGACAATCGAATTAATTGGTTTTTTAGTAGCGCCTGGAACACTTATGAATCAGAATTTTGGTTATTATGACCAAACGCTTGAGGATAAGTGGGGTGGTAAGTTTAGCAATAAGATAAATTATACAACTCCTGAATTTTTTGGCTTTCAATTAGGTTTTAGTTTAAAACCTAATGTGATAATTGATAAAGATAATGTTGAAGAGCTAAATAATAAAGTTAATGTTGGAACTTTTGTTAGTGGAGGTATTAATTATATAAATACTTTTGGTGATTTTGGTGTTGCCGCAGCTGTTATATATGAGGAGAATTTTGCTAATCCTGTAAATATTAATGATGGAACTAGAGAAAGTCTGGGTGGTAAGTTTAGATCTGGAGAAGTTAGTTTAAGTTTAAGCTATTTTGGTTTATCATTAGCTGGTTCTTATGGTGTTAATTATAGAAATATTAAAGATATTAATTTAGTTAAATTAAATAAGAAGAGAGGTTATTATTTTACATATGGTGTCTCTTATGAGATGGGCTCTTTTTGTTTAAGTGCTACATTTTTTGATAGTAAAAATGATAATGATAGAAAACTTTGGTCTGATTCGTATGGAGTTAAATATAACATAAGTAAAAATTTGTCATGGTATGGTGAGTATATTGGTTACAAATTTTCTGGTAACAATATAGCCAAAAAACATGGTAAAGCATTTGGAGTATTTACTGGTCTATCAGTGCAATTTTGATGAATTACGATAAGTTTGGCGTTTTTTTAACAAATGAAGATTTAAGTCGTTATAGTGGATTTAAAACTGGTGGTAAGGCTGAATATTTATTTATACCAAATAATTCTAACGATTTAATAAATTTTTTAAGATTGAACAAGTCA
>CASFUN010000005.1 GCA_949298005.1 uncultured Alphaproteobacteria bacterium
ATGCCACAATCAACAACAAGGACAAACAAGTAGATTTCCAGCTTTAAATGCTCTTGAAGGTATTAAAGTTGGTAATGTAAATCGACAACAACCAACACAGCAGTCTCATCTTCCTCCTCTAAATCAATCACAAATACGAAGAATGCGGCAGGGTGGGCGCGGGCGTAGTTTTTTATGTCCTTAAACCCTTCTACATATGTAACCAATTCCCATAGGTATTAATATTATACTCTTTTCAAATAATGGTTTTATTTTTCAAATTTAAATTTCTAAACTATCAGTCGTTTTTCTTAACCAATTCCCCCTGCTTGCATTTTTACGCATTAATTCTACATTAAAACATAACAGGTTAAAGATACAGATGATGTTTAAAGATAAAAAATCAGTTAATGGATACTATTGGCATATAAAAGATTATAATGAAAATTTAGCACTAACAATATATCAAAAAACCAATATTTCTACAGTCGTTAGTAAATTATTAGCAACAAAAAATATAAAATTAGAAGAAATAGACAATTATCTGAATCCAAAAATTAAAAATTTATTAATTGATCCATATCATTTATTGGATATGAAAAAGGCCGTTTTGGCTATATATGAGGCAATAATTAATAAAAAAAATATTTGTATTTTTGGGGATTATGATGTTGATGGCGTGACATCAACTGCATTAATGATAAGATTTTTCAGAAATATAGGTATAGAAGTAACAAATTATATTCCAGACAGAGTAGATGATGGTTATGGATTAAGCGAAAATATAATACAAAAATTAAATAATAAAAATATAAACTTTATAATAACAGTTGATTGTGGTATTTCGTGCTTTAAAGCCGTAGATTTAGCAAATGAACTAGGAATAGACGTAATTATAACTGACCATCATATAGGTTCTGCAGAAATTCCTCATGCTGTCGCTGTTGTAAATCCAAATAGAATTGATGAAAATACACAATATAAACATCTAGCCGGCGTTGGAGTGGCGTTTTTACTATGTATTGCTTTAAACACTCATTTAAGAAATGTTGGATATTATAAAGAACGAGAAATAAATGAACCAAATTTGTTAAATATGCTTGATTTGGTAGCTTTAGGAACTGTTTGTGATGTTATGCCTTTAACAGGCTTAAATAGAGCTTTTGTGAAGCAAGGAATAAAAACATTTAAAAAAAGAACTAATATTGGTCTATCAGCTCTTTGTGATATTATAGATGCTGGTGAAATAAGCGATACATATCACTTAGGATATATTATTGGCCCAAGAATAAATGCTAGCGGTAGAGTTGGAGATGTTAATATAGGTAATAAATTACTGTGTTGCGAGGATAAATTCGAGGCAAAAAAATTAGCAGAACAATTAAATAATTTTAATTTAGAAAGACAAAATATAGAAAAAAAAATGCTTGAATTAGCTATAGAACAAGTTGAAAAAAATAGATTATATAACAATCCCGTAATTTTTATTGAAGGGGAAAATTGGCATGAAGGTGTCATAGGTATAATAGCTTCAAGAATAAAAGATAAATACAATAGACCTGTAATTGTTATTTCTAAAGACAATAATAACTTTGGAAAAGCATCTTGTAGGTCTGTTGATAAAAGTATAGATATAGGATCTATTATAATAAAAACTAAAGAAAATGGATTATTAACAACCGGTGGCGGCCATGCTATGGCTGGCGGTTTTACATTTGATTTTAATAAATTGAAAGAAATTAAAGATTTCATAAATGAACAGGTAAAAAATAAAATAGATATATATTTAGAAAAAGATAAAAAATATGCTGATATTATATTAGATATTGGATCTATTAATGAAAAGGTGATTAATGATATAGAAAGTATAGGACCATTTGGAACTGATAATCCAAAACCAACAATAATTTTAGAAAATGTAGTTATTTTGAATGCAAAAAAATTTGGAAAAAGTAATGAACATGCTAAATGTATTGTGAGTTCTAATAATGCCATGTCTACGGCTCGATCAATAGTTGTTAATTTTTTTAGATTTAATGAAAAAAATATATCAGATATATTATTTACTGGTTGGCAAATACCATGTGATATCGTCGGAACTATATCTATAAATAAATGGATGAATTTGAATAATATTCAATTTACAGCTGAAGATTTGATATTGAATTAAGTTAAATTTTTTTGATCAACTATTTATTGGATATAATATTTATATTAAATCAGAATATGGTAAAGATTTTATATAATCTTCCATAAATTGCCAATCAGGCTCATATCTTATAATATTCTTATCTTTATTTCCAATCTCTTTTGACGGCAATTTTATTATTAAATTACTAATAACTCTACTATATACAGCTCGGTTATATGAAAACCTGAATTTTTCACTGTTTATAATACAACAAATAAATAAGGCAATGTACTTATTAAAGTTAGACATTTTACAATATAAAATATTGACTCTTCCATGACTGACAGAATAAAAATCATTTGGCTGATAGAAAGCTTGACCAAACATATCAACTGTTATTTTATTCTTCTCAAAAATCTCAGCTATTCCATCCCCATCTTTATCAATATATTCTACTATTCCATTATTTATTGAACCAGATGAAACCAATGGCATATTTCCTTTGGAACAATCACCTTCTTTAATATCCCCTTTTGATAAATATACATCAAATAAATCAGATATTTTAAATTCTCTCCAATTTTCTATATTTAACTCAATATTTGTTTTTTCAATTTTTGTTCTTGGCAATTTTTTAATATTTAAAGACTCCATATAACTCTCCATATATTGCCAATCAATATTACCGTATTCATTTACAGGTAATCTAATTAATGAGTTTTTCATCCTATTTATTTTCCATTTTCTACCATAACACCATCTAAATCTTTCTGCCATAATCACTGTAGAAATATAGTTTCCTATATTAGGAGTTAACGTATAATTTTTAGGATAAATTACGGTGACATCTGTATTGCATGTGAATTCTGTATCGATATAATATGCAAAACCTACTGACCCATTATTCGTGACGCAAATAGCATTAGGTTTATATAAACATTCTTTATCCTCTAATAATTCTTTTTTAAAATATCCTTTTATCCCATAATTTATGGAACTACAAGAAAAGAAGGGAATATCACCTTCATTTTCTAATTCAGGAATTGAATTAAAATATCCTTGATATAAATTAAAAATATCTTGAAATTTAAAAAAAGCATATTTGATACTATTCATTTTCTCCCTATTCAGATAAAATTTTAAAAGCAATATAATTTTTAATAGTTTGTTCAAAATCTTTTTGAGTTAATGTGGAATAATCTGTTTTAATGTATACTTCTGCCAACCATTCATCCGTATAGGTAACTTTTTTTCTTATACCTAAACAAGGATCGTTTTTTGTTCCGTTGTACAAATCTAACCATAATTTTTCTATATCATTCCATAACGGTTGATTATTTTTATCAGTTTTACTGATTCTTCCCAAATTTTTCTTTTTAACAAAACCATCATCTTTATAGTAACCAAAAAATGTCTCTTTTCTTGGTATAATGTTATTTTTATCATCTCTTGTAAAATGAGATTTTCCTAATGTAAATACCATGCAACAAGCATTTACATTTGCGCCGGGATAAAACATTTCCGGTGGTAAAGTAAAAACTGCATCTAATGTATTATTTTGTAAAATTTTATGTTTTTCTTCTTGAATATTTCTATCACTTCCAATAGCACAAGATAACGGTAATAAACACAGCAATTTTTTTCCTTGACGGATATTTCCATTTTCATCCTTACCAACGCAATCGGCAATATAATTCACAAAACAAAAACCTTTTGTTGGGTCTGTTTTTCCTTCTCTTTGATTTTTATTCCAATTATGAACCGTATAAACAATTTTACCATTTTTACCTTTTATTACCGGTGGAATTTTACCAGGTTTAGCATTGTATGGCGGATTCATCAAAACAACATCTATATTACTATCTTGTATCCACTTCCTAAAAGCAAAACAACCTTCGCTCTCATCAAACCTAACATTTGAATTTCCGTCGCCATGTATTAACATATTTGTTGTTGATAGGCCGTATGCTTTTTCTTCAATTTCAATACCAAAAATATTTCCTTCTTTAACCTTGTTTCTTTCTTCTTCTGTTTCACATTCATACAATTCTTGAATAAGTGCTTGAACTATAAAACTACCACTTCCGCATGTGGGGTCTAAAACTTTGGTATTCTTGTCAATACCTGCAACCTTACACATAAAATGAGTTATATGATCTGGTGTAAATGCTTGGTTTTTATCTGATTTTCCAACATACTTATTAAATGTAGTAAAAAATAAATTTAATAAATCTTGTCCTTTGTTAGTATTTGAATTAATGTAAGGAATAATATTTTTTTGTATAAAATCTAAAATTTCTTCAAAATTTTTTGATTTTAAATTTCTTACATTTTGGACTTGTAAAACTTTTGTATCAATTAGAGATATTTTATTTGCCTTATTTACATCATTAGTTAGTAAACCGCTTATAACATTTCTCATGCCTGCAATAATAAGTGATGTATCCAAATTCTTATATACAAAAGAGTTATTTTGTTTTTCATTGGATTTTAATGATAATAAACAAGTACCGACAAATTGTCCTCTTATGTTTTCCGGTATATCGGATATATGTAATTTTTCATTTAATTCCAATACCGATCTTCTTAATTCTATTTCGTTATTTACAATATAATTCATAAAATATTCAACATATTCTTTTATTGTTTTTATTTTTGTATCAGTTAATTTTTCTATTTCACAATTACATTTTTTCTTCCATACAGATATTTTATTTGATATACCAGATTCTGCTAGTATTAGAATAATATTATTTTCTGGTCGGATTTTTGTTTCTAAATCACAATAACCGTTTAATAATTTTTCCTCATGTAATTTTTTATCTTTTTTAGAAGGATTAATATTGATAGTTTCCACTAAAACAGATAAATTATTGCTTTTATCTTCAAATCTTATATCAAGTTTAAAATTTTTTTCTCCCTTATCGTTTTTTTCTATTAGTACTAAAGGAAGACCTGCTTGTATATAAGAAAATTCTCCGTCTTTTTCTAAATTAGAACTTAAAAAGTCATTACCAATTTGATTAATTATATCAATCCTCTTCATATGCAACCTTTCCGGTATAATAACTATATCTTAAAAGGGTTAAAATTATTACTTATATTTCATATAAGTATATAAATGGTAGACTAACAACTTAGTCTTGTCAAGTAAAATCAAAAAATAACCTGACTGATTATTCATTTTCTTGAATGGTGGGAAGAGAAGGATTCGAACCTTCGAACTCGTAAGAGGACAGATTTACAGTCTGTTGCCATTGACCGCTCGGCCATCTTCCCAGTCCACAACTTTATATTATGACATTTATTTTTGTAAAAGCAATACAGATTATATTAATCAACTTTATATAAAAAGACAATTTAAATTATATAAACATTTAAATATTTTTAATTTACAATATAGAAATATTAACACCGCTAAGACTTAATTGTTCTAACAAATCTTTCTTACACTTTTCCAATCCAGATTCACTAAAGGCCTCACAGCGAGTTGTTATATCAGGTTGCGTATTTGACGCTCTAGCTAACCACCAACCATCACCAAGTTCAGCTCTCACACCATCAACATCTATAAAATTTCTATTTTCTTTTTTCATTCTATTAGCTATTTCTTCTATAACTTCAAACTTTCTTTCATCACCAACTTCAATTCTAATCTCTTTTGTCGAATATGTTTTTGGAAAGCTACTAATTATGTCTGATATTTTTACATCTGTATTACTGATAAAATTTATCAATTTTACAGCAGCATACATTGCATCATCATAATTATAATTATCCCCGTAGAACATATGGCCACTAGTCTCTCCAGCTAATTTTATGTTATCTATTCTCATTTTAGCCTTTTGTGCTGAATGTCCAGGTCGCCACATTACTGGAATACCACCATGTTTTTTTATATCATCATACAAAACCTTGCTGGCTTTAACTTCTGACATAACTTTTTCACCTGGATTATCTTTTAGAAATTCTCTTGCAAGAATTGCTAATAACTGATCACCATAAACAAAATTACCTTTATCATCTATAATGCCTATCCTATCTCCATCTCCATCAAAACCAACACCAAAATCACAGTTATTTTTTAAAACTACATCTTTTAACATAGTCATATTTTTTTCAACTGCCGGATCAGGATGGTGATTAGGAAAATCTCCATCAACAACATCACAAATAGTTATACTTTCATCAGGGAATATAGATACAATATCTTTTAAAACACTAGCAACAGCGCCATTTCCAGCATCCCAAGCTATTTTTAAGTGTTTATTTCTATTATTTTTAAGAGTTTTCCAGACAAAGTTATAATAGTCTTTATTTACAGATATATTTTCTATAGTACCATTTCCAACTTCAAAATCACCTTCTTCAGCATATATACCCATTTTTTGTATATCATCCCCCCATATAGGTTCTTCATTTGTTAACATCTTAAATCCATTATAGTCAGAAGGATTATGAGAAGCAGTAACTATAATACCAGAGTCTTTTTTTAAAAACTGTACAGCAAAATAAACCATTGGCGTAGATACCAGACCTATATTTGTAATATCAATACCACTATCAACTAAACCTCTTATTAAATTTTTACTATATAATGGAGATGTGTGTCTTCCGTCATAACCAACAATACAACTAGTTTTATTGTATTTTTTCTTTAAAAGGGTACCATAGCTTTTTCCTATAAAATAGGCATCAACCTCATTTAAATCTTTACCAACAACACCTCTTATATCATATTCTTTAAGAATTGTTTTTGTAAAAATATGTTTGTTTTTTTGCATCGTAGCTCTATTATACTTATGATTAAAAAAATAATAAAACTATTTTGCTTTAAATCAATTAAAATAATCAATCATTAATAATTGTAGTAATTGGCCTTTCCATTAGTGAGATTTCTCCATTTTTAGTATTTATGTTTCCAGTTTTTGCATTAAGAATAAAATCATTATTTCCTTTGATGATAACATTTTCTAAACCAATATTGTTTTTATCAATAAAAAAAGCCTTATCAGCTATAGCTTCAATTTTAGATTCTAGACCGTCATTTATCTGTAAAATAGGCTTTATAATAACATTTGGTACTATTTCGGTATTGTTATATTCAACAATATAATTAATTAAAAAATTTCTTATAAAGATAAGAATATAAAACATTATAAAAGCAATAATTAGCAAAATTATAAATCTGTTCAAAATAATATAAAACTTACGCTCTTTGTTTATTTTTATAAAAATATTTTCTTTGGAAATATTGTAGTTGTAATATATCATTAAAAACCAATTCTTAAAGCTATATATAATAAATTATTTGTGATATTTTTACTTTTAAACCCATTAATATTAAGTTTACCAAAATCAATATATTTATAACCTATATCAATATTTAACAAATCTAGAACAGGAGAAAATGTTACACCACCTCCCACTGACCAACTTAGACTTTCATTTATTTTTGATGAAATCAAATTTTTTGTGAAAAACGTTTCACCAATTCCGCCACCTACATATAACTTAAATAAATTTATTATTGGTAATTTCAACAAATTATAGTTGAAATTTAGAGATAAGTTATGAATTGATATATTATTATCAAATACTGCTTGTGCATTAATTTTATTTGGATTTATAACCTTACCAACAAAATTATACTCTAAATCAAGTCTAATATCAAATATTCTAAGACCACCCAAAAATCCAAAAGATACATTAGAATTACTTTCAAAATCTTTACTATTTATATCATAATTAAATTTAGCACCACCATATACACCTAATCCAAGTAATGCTTTTGAATCAGTCGATCTTATTAAAAATGATAACAATGTTATATAAAGAAAAACTGTATTTTTTTTAAATTTCATACTTAATATTAAATGGCAATAAGTCATACTAAAGTTTTTGTAATTATTATCAAGAAATACATAACGTACTATGCTACATATCTCTTAGAATACACAATATAAAATTTCAAAAAATATAAAAACTATTTTACCATTGAAGCTACTTCAGCGGCAAAATCATTTTCTTTTTTCTCTAATCCTTCACCAAGAACAAACAATACGTAGTCTTGAATCTTTACACCATGCCCATTTGTTTTTTCAAAATTTTTCAAAACATCAGAAATTTTCATCTTATCGTCCATAACGAACGCCTGGTCAACAAGACATATTTCTTCATAGAATTTTTTAATCCTGCCTTCTATCATTTTGTCTATTATATTCTGCGGCTTTCCAGAATTTTTTGCCTGTTCTATCAGAACCTCTTTTTCCCTATTTAACCTGTCACTTGGCACCTGTGATCTATCAAGATATTCCGGTCTTGTTGCAGCTACATGCATAGCTATCTGCTTCCCAAGCTCTTGTAAATTATTCTTATCAGCACTAGATTCTAATATTACTAGTACCCCTATTTTGCCAAGATTATTAGATACCTGATTATGTATATAAGAAACTATTACACCTTCTCCAGTTAATCCAACTATTTTAGCTTTTCTTAATTGAAGATTTTCACCTATAGATGCAATTTTGTCTGTAAATTCATCAGATATATTCTTACTGCCAATAGTTTGATTTTTAATATCGTTAATAATATCTTCAGAATTATCAACATTTATAGCTGCTTTGGCACAATTCAAAACCAATTCTTGGAATTTATCATTTCTCGCAACAAAATCAGTTTCAGAATTAACTTCCACAATTGAAGCTTTACTGTTATCTATAAAGATACCTATTAAACCTTCAGTAGCGTTTCTACCACTTTTTTTAGCTGCAGACGACAACCCTTTTTTTCTTAACCAATCGACAGCTTCTTCATAATTATCATTACATGCTGCTAAAGCTTTGTTACAATCAGCTATACCGCATCCAGTTGTTTCTCTCAATTTTTTAATTAAAGCTAAATCTGCCATTTTATTCTCCTAATTTATTCTTATTTTTGTTCTTTTTTAACACTTTCAACTTTCTTTTTAGCTGGTTTTTCTTCTTTTTTTAAAATCGGTTTATTATATACTTTTTTATTCTCAACTTTTTTAACAGAACCTTTTTTATTTTGAGGCTTCGCTTGTATGTTTGGCTTTGTTTTAGTAACCTTTATATCTTTTAAAGTATCACTAATTATTTGACAATATAATTGTATAGCTTTAATTGAATCATCATTACCTGGTATAGGATAGTCAATAATATCTGGATTAGAATTTGTATCAACTATAGCCATTACTGGTATACCAAGAGATCTTGCTTCATTAATAGCTAATGATTCTTTTAAGGTGTCTATAACAAAAATTAGATCAGGTGCACCACCCATGGTCTTAATACCTTCAAGGTTATCATTTAATTTTTTTAATGTTTTACCTAAAACTACTTGTTCTTTTTTTAATAATTTGCTATTTTCATCACTCAACTTATTCTCAATGGACTTTATCTTTTTTATGGATTGAGATACAGTCTTCCAGTTTGTAAGCATACCTCCAAGCCATTTATGTGTCACATAAAATTGATTATTTTCTTCAGCTAGCTTTTTTACACTTTCAGAACCTTGTTTTTTTGTACAAACAAAAAGTACTTTCCCTTTTTTTTTTACTAATTCTTTAAGAATTCTCATAGATTCATTCATCAGTATAGCTGTCTGAGTTAAATCTATTATATGTATATTATTTCTAGAACCATATATATAAGGTGCCATTTTGGCATTCCATCTCATGGTTCTATGACCGAAATGTACCCCGGCCTCTAACATGTCTTTTATAGTAAATAATGTTTTATTTTCATTATTACTGTCGTTTTCGTCAGATATAATTTCTTCGTCGATAACTTCATTAATATTATCTGGAGTTAAGTTGAACTCTTGAATATTTTCTTCTAAATTTTCTTTTTCCATAAGTAACCTTGGTTAAACATCTACCGATTAGAACCATTTTGGCACCAAAGTATGTCGGTATGTTAATTAATAAAATATTATAAAGTAATAATTTACTTCATAATAGAGGTTATATTATATTTAATATTGTTTTTTGTCAACCGTAAATAATAGCTATATATAAAATTAATATCTAATTCACAATATGAAATATATTGCAAAATAAAATCATTTCTATATCAGTATATTAATATGATTATTTTTTAAAAATGTTTTCATTTACATCAAAAGACATAGCAATAGATCTAGGAACAGCAAACATATTAGTATATTCGAAAGGGAGAGGCGTAGTTCTAAATGAACCTTCTGTTGTAGCATTAATGAATAACAATGGCAGAAAAGTTCCATACGCTTTTGGAAAAGAAGCAAAAATGATGTTAGGAAGAACTCCAGCATTAATTGAAACCATAAGACCAATGAAAGATGGTGTTATAGCTGATTTTAAAGTTGCTGGTGAAATGATTAAATACTTTATACAATCAGTCAACAAAAATAAATCATGGTTTGGTCCTCTCATAGTTGTATGTGTACCATCAGGTTCAACACCAGTAGAAAGAAAGGCTATACAAGAAGCTGCTGAAAGTTCTGGAGCAAGAGAAGTTTATCTAATTGAAGAACCTATGGCAGCTGCAATTGGAGCTGGTTTACCAGTTATGGATCCTATAGGATCTATAATAGTTGATATCGGCGGAGGCACAGCTGAAATAGGTATTCTATCTTTAGGTGGTATAGTCTATGGAAAATCAGTAAGGGTTGGTGGAGATAAAATGGACGAATCTATAATAAATTACGTAAGAAAGTGCCATAATTTACTAATTGGTGAGACAACAGCTGAAAAAATAAAAATGACAATAGGTACGGCTAAACAACCAAATGATGGTAGAGATGGCGATAGTATGAAGGTTAGAGGAAGAGATTTAGCTAATGGTGTGCCAAGAGAAATCACACTTTGCGAAAGGCAAATAGCTGAAAGTTTAGTGGAACCTATAGGACAAATAATAGATGCTATAAAAATTGCGTTAGAGTCAGCCCCACCTGAATTGTCAGCTGATATAGTTGAAAAAGGTATTGTTTTAAGTGGTGGTGGTTCATTAATAAAAGATTTAGATGCTGCCATAAGTGATGTAACAGGCTTACCAGTTTATGTTGCTGAAGACCCACTTTTATGTGTTATAAAAGGTATAGGCATTGTTTTGAACAACTTCAAAAACCTTAGAGGTGTATTATTTAAACAAAGCTAACTTATGAGATTTGACAATAAAAACTCATCAATATTTAGTTTATATTGGTCAATAGGGTATTATGTTGGTATTATAATAAACAAACTAACTTATACTGTTCTGATAGTAACATCAGTTTTTTTGTTACGTAGTAGCAAAATTGATGGCAAATTTAGTAACAGTATAAAAAATATATTAGACACAGCATTATCTCCGTATATTTTTGTAGAAAAGGTTGTAGTTGAGACTATAAATCTTATAAAAAGTAATTTAGATTCTCTTATAGGACTAAAAAGAAAATATGAAAATTTAAAAAAAGATAATATAGGTCTTAAAATTGAACTATTAAAAGTGAATGCTATATCTAGCGAAAATAGTTCTTTAAAAAAAATATTAAATTTTATTTCACATGAATCGGTGGAAAATTATACAATAAAACAGGTCAGTATTATCAACAAAAATTCTTTTGTAACAACAATAGATATTGATATAAACGAAACAGACAAAAACTATTTTCACGAACACGATATTGTTGTTGATAGTAAAGGAAATTTTATAGGTATATTGGCAAACATACAGAATAAATTGGCTAACATAATGTTAGCTAGTGATTTTATATCAAAAATACCAGCTAAAGCAATTGGCAGTAACATTAGTCTAATACTAGAAGGTAAAGGTAATGATATTTTGGAAATAAAACATTTTCTTGGTAAGAAAGAAAATATTAGAGTTGGAGATAGAGTTTACACATCATCTAGTAATGATAATATATTTTATAGTGGAATTTATATTGGTGATATTGTAAGTATCAATAATAAACTTTATGTAAAATTAGCTGCGAATTTAAACAGTTTAGATTATGTTGTAATCTTGCATAGAGTGTTTAATAGTAATTTTTTAGAATAAAATGAGAAAAAATATTTTACTAACACTATTTACTGTAGTACTTAACTGTGAATATAAACTATTTGCTAGAACATTTTTTAGAGAAATTGAAGACATTGGTACAGCATTTCAATTTATAGTACCAACAATAGCTGGGACAAGAGCGTTGTATGATGATAAAGAATCTTTTAATCAATTTTTATGGCATTATTTGACTTTAAATGGGACAGTTCATCTAATAAAATTTTTAATAAATGAAAAAAGGCCGAAATCTGATAGATATGAATCTTTTCCATCTGGACATACTGCTGCTACATTTGGCGGAGCAACATTTATGCATTTCAGATATTCTTTTAGTGAGACGAAATATCTTTATTTAATGTCAGCATTTACTGGATTTTCACGATTATACTCTAATAAACATTATATACACGATGTATTAGCTTCAATTGGCTTAAGTTTTTTAACGAGTTATATTTTTGTTCACAAAAAAAATGACAATATAAACTATTCATTCAATTATGATTACGATAGAAAAGAATTATTTTTTAAAGTTAATATAGATTTTTGATAAACGAAATTTTTCAATAAAATAAAATTATAACAACTCCCTTTTCCCATTTATATTTGGTTGAGAAACTATACCATCTTTTTCCATTCTTTCTATTATATTAGCAGCTTTATTATACCCTATTCTAAGCTGTCTCTGAACATAACTTATGCTAACTTTTTTGTCTCTTCTAACAATCTCTATTGCTTGTCGATATAATGATTCATCATCGTCTTTTTGACCACTTATACTGATATCAAAATTTCCACTACTTTCATCATTAAATTCATCATTATTACTATCCAAAATAGTTTTTATATATTCTGGTTTAAATCCTTGTTTTGTTATAAATTCTACAACTCTTTCTACTTCATCATCAGATACAAACGGACCATGTGCTCTATTTATTTTACCACCGTTAGGCATATAAAGCATATCACCCATACCCAAAAGCTGCTCTGCACCTTGCTCTCCAAGTATAACTTTGCTATCTATTCTTGAACTAACAAGGAAGCTAACTCTGCTAGGAAAATTTGCCTTTATAACACCAGTTATAATATCTACAGATGGTCTTTGGGTTGCCATAATTATATGTATACCAGCCGCTCGAGCCATCTGAGCTATCCTTTGTATTAAAGCTTCAATATCTTTGCCAGCAGTTATCATTAAATCGGCCATCTCATCAACTATTACAACAATAAATGGTAACTGTTTAGTTTCCAATTCTTTATCTTCATATATTGGCTCACCATATTCATCATACTCAACAAGTATTCTACTACTTAAAGTTGTATTATTACTAAGTGCTTGGTTAATCTTTTCATTATAACCATATATATTTCTTACACCAAGACTTGACATAACTTTATATCTACTTTCCATCTCATTAACTACCCATTTTAGAGATAATATAGCTTTTTTAGGATCAGTTACAACAGGTGTAAGTAGATGTGGAATGCCTTCATAAACAGAAAGCTCGAGCATCTTCGGATCTATCATTATCATTTTACACTCTTCTGGTGTGAACTTGTATAATAATGACAATATCATGGTATTTATAGAAACAGATTTACCTGAACCTGTTGTACCAGCTATTAATAGATGTGGGGCTTTGGCTAAATCCATAACAACTGGGTCTCCAGCAATATTAGAACCAAGCACTATGGGCAATGCATAATTGCTATTTTTATATTCATCACTTTCAAAAATATCTCTAAGAAAAATTGTATTTCTCTGTTTGTTAGGTAATTCTATCCCAACAACATTTCTTTCAGGTATTACAGAAATTCTAGTAGATTTTACTTTAAGATTTCTAGCTATATCATCAGCGCAGCCTACTATTCTTGAAGATTTTGTACCAGCTGATGGTTCGAATTCGTGTAGAGTTATAATTGGTCCAGATTTAACACTTACTATTTTACCAGTAATTTTGTATTCATGCAATACTCTTAATAAATTAGAAGCCTGTTCTTTTAATTCCTCTTTTGTTAATGCGACAGTTTTATTATTAGATGAATTTAGTAAATCTAGAGTTGGCAATCTAAAATTACTTTTAAAAAATTTATTACTAACACTTTTATTTGAGAATATAGAAAATAATCCACCATTTTTTTGATTACTTTTAGTTTCTTCTTTAATATAGTCTTCTTCTGGAGCTTTGTTATTCACAGTTGTTATATAATTTTCTAAGTCTTGTATTTTCTTACTTTGATTTTCTATCAATTTCCGATATTTTTTCTGTTCTATCTTATTTTTATTGAAAAAATAATATATCCTAGAAAATAATGATTTAAACTTTGCTTGTATTATATCTGGAATTAGAAAATGTCCTATTTTTGATAAAAATATAAATTGAATTTTAACTAAATACTTACAGAATAGATAAATTTTCTTGAAACAAATTAAGAAAAATTTGTAATTAAATTCAAAAACTATATATGCAGATATAAAACTAAATATAAAATAAAGAAAAATCAATATTTTTTGTGGAGTTAAAAATAATAAATTATTTAAATAATAACCAATAGCACCACCCCACCCTTCATATCCCCAAACATTCTTCCAATAAAAAACTTTAGAAAATAATCCACAAGTGGAAAGCAAAAATAAAATTGTTGTTATTATTTTAATATAAATGTTATACTTTCTTTCTTTTGATTTAAAATAATCAATACTGCTTTTAATAAAAAAAATTATTATAAATACTGAAACTATTCCAAATAATTGTATTAATAAATCAGATACATATGCTCCTATAACACCACCTTTGTTGAATATTAGATTTGTTGTAGTTGCAGTATTAAACGATGGGTCAAATTCATTGTAGGTTATTATTGATATTGTAAAAAATATCGCTATGGATGCATATAAAAACCCTAAAAATATTTCAAATACTCTGTCTAAATCTATTTTATTCATAAATTAGCTAATAAACCGAATATAATATAACATTTTCGTTGTAGATTTCAATGGATTATAAAATCTTATTATTTATATGGTCTAAAATTTTATTAAAGTTTGACTTTTATCTCAAAAAAACTACTATTTTTGATAACTATAAGACAAAATCCTCAATAGAATGGAAGAAAATATAGGGCAAATAATAGGTATAAACGGAAGCGTTATAACAGCAAAATTCGACAAAAAAACTCCAAAATTATTAAATAAGTTGATATGCGATAATGTAATATGTGAGGT
Source organism: uncultured Alphaproteobacteria bacterium (assembly GCA_949298005.1). Lineage (GTDB taxonomy): Bacteria > Pseudomonadota > Alphaproteobacteria > Rickettsiales > UBA1997 > CALXRO01. The sequence continues at coordinate 15,380 of CASFUN010000005.1, forward strand.
TGTAGAAGAGTTAGATAATAGTCAAGTACAAGCAATAGCACTAAATTCAACAATGGGCTTAATTAGTGGTAAAAATATAATAGATACAGGTAATCCAATTAAAATAAAAGTTGGAGATAGTTTATTAGGTAGGATGTTAAATGTATTTTCTCAACCTATAGATAAAAATGGAGAAATTAAATCCAATATAGAAAGAGAAATTTATAAAAAGCCTATAAATTTAATGGATCACAATACAAATAGAAAAATCTACGAAACCGGAATAAAAATAATAGACCTATTAGCGCCATTGGAATATGGTGGAAAAGCTGGCTTATTTGGTGGAGCAGGAGTTGGAAAAACAGTTTTAATAACTGAAATGATTCATAATATGGCTCTAAATTATGATGGTATAAGTGTTTTTTGTGGTGTTGGTGAAAGAAGTAGAGAAGGAAATGATTTATATTATGAAATGCAAGACGCTGGTGTACTTGATAAAGCTGTTATGTTTTTTGGACAAATGAACGAACCATCAGGTACAAGACTTAGAGTTGCATACTCAGCATTAACAGCAGCAGAATATTTTAGAGATGAAAAAAAACAAAATGTCCTACTAATGATAGATAATATATTTAGATTTGTTCAAGCAGGAAATGAAGTATCTGGCCTTATGAACAGAATACCTTCCCATGTTGGATATCAACCAACTTTAGCAAGTGATATAGCGGAACTTGAGGAAAGAATATCAGGTACCAAATATGCATCTGTAACTTCTGTACAAGCAGTTTATGTTCCGGCTGACGATTTTAGTGATCCATCAGCAACACATATATTTTCGCACTTATCTGCTACTGTATCTCTATCAAGAAAAAGAGCTAGTCAAAAACTATATCCAGCTATGGATCCTTTAAATTCAACATCAAATATATTATCCCCTACAATAGTTTCTAAAGAACATTACGAATGCGCAAAATCAGTAAGAAAAATATTAGCTGAGTATGAAAGTTTAAAAAATATGATAGCTATGTTAGGTCTAGAAGAATTGTCTATAAAAGATAGAACTACAGTTGCTAGAGCTAGAAAACTTGAAAGATATTTAACTCAACCATTTTTTACAACTACACAATTTACAGGTCTAGATGGAAAGTTTGTACCGATAGATACAACTATAAAAGATTGTAATATGATATTAAATGGGGATTTAGATGATATTTCGGAGCAAGAATTATTTATGATTGGTTCATTATCAGACATAAAAGGAGTAAAATAATATGAATAAAATACTAAATTTACGAATATATACTCCAGAAAAATTAGTTGTAGATGAAGTTATAAAAAAAATATCTCTAACTGGACAAGAGGGAAATTATACAATTTTGCCAAATCATATAGATTATTTGTCTTCTTTTGATGATAGTATAATAAATTTTATCAAAGATGATAACGAAAAAATATATCTAAGACTAAGCCACGGTATAATGGTTAAATGTGGTAGAGAAATCCAAATATCTACTTTTGGAGTTACTGATATTAAAGAAAATAATTTAAAAATGATTTTGATGAAAAATTAAAAAATAAATTAAAGAATATAGAAATTGGTATTTTTAAATAAAAAAATAATAAAAGATATGCTTGAAAATTTAATTTATATTTTTATTGGCTTTTTTATTGGATTTGTGAATGATATATGTTTGAGATGGACAGTTAATATTTTTTTAAGAAAAAAAAACTTATGGATAATAAATCTAAGTTTCTGTCTGAGAATACTTGCTATATGTCTTGTATTTTACCTATTGATAAGCAAGACGCCAAGAAGTACAATTTTTCTTGCAATTGGATTAATTATTGATAGAATTTTTATGAAACTAAAAAATAAAGGCTTAGTGAATGCAAATAACGACTGATGAATATATTTATTATAAAAATGGTCTTTTTAAGATAAATAGAACACTAATTTTTTCTTGGATAGTTATGATTGTATTAAGCTTTATAGCAATCATAATAAATAGAAAAATCAAGAAAAAAAGTGTAAATGATAAAGACATATCAATAATACAAGCTGTATCAGAATTAGTTATTAGTTTTATAGAAAATCAAGTAAAAGATGGTATATCCATTGGTGTAAATATAATTTTTCCATTTGTAGCAACATTATTTCTTTTTATAATATTCTCAAATTTAATATCATTAATACCATTTTGTTATTCCCCAACAGGTTCATTATCAACAACTGTAGCATTATCTCTAATAACCTTTATATTTGCTATATGTTTTGGAATTAAAGAAAAAGGATTAAGATATTTTAAAAAATATTTTGAACCTGTATTTATAATGGCTCCAATTAATATTATAGGAGATATTGCTAAGGTAGCATCTATGTCTATAAGATTATACGGAAACGTAGTAAGCAGTAGTGTAATAATTATGATATTATCAGAAATAATGTTTTTATCAGTTGGTTTTCCAATATTAATAAACATATTAGGAATGATAAGTGGTGTTATACAAGCATATATATTTTCGACGTTAGCAATTATGTTAATGTCATTAAATGATTGAATTATTAACTTTTGGAGTAAAAAAAATGGAAAATTTAGTTACAATAGCAACAACATCTATAATATCTTCAGCTATAGTTGTTGGTATAGGCGCTTCATTGACCGGATTAGGAGAATCACTTGTGGCAAAACAAGCTATGCAATCAATAGCACAACAACCAGACGAATCAAGCAAAATATCCACAACTTTATTTATATCTCTCTCAATGGTAGAAACATCTGCCATTTATTGTATATTAGTGGCAATGATACTTATTTTTAGTAATCCTTTTTGGAAATTTTTTATAGAAAAATTATAAATTATTTAGGCACACAGATGAGTATAGATTTATTCACTTTTATAATTCAAATTATAAATTTTTTACTTCTATTATTTATATTGAGTAAGTTTTTATACAAACCCATAATGAACATGATAAAAGATAGACAAAAATATATAAAAAATACTATAGAAGAAGCAGAGAATAAATACAAAGATGCAGAAAATGCAAAAAATAAATATCAAGATGAACTTGATAAAATAGATCAATACAAAAAAGAACAAAAAGAAAAAATAGATAATGAAGTTCTTGAGTATAAGAAACAAAAAATGAAAGAATTAAAAATAGAAATAGAGAAAATAAAAGAAGAATTTCTTAGACAATTTGATAACGATAAATCTAACATAGCAGATAATATAGTTAAAAGCATACTATCTAGCGTAAGTGACTTTTTAACAGACACTTTTATATCATTATCAAATAATTCACTTGAAAACGCTGTTCTTGTTAAATTTATTGATGAAATTAATAATTTTTCAAATGAGGTTATTGAGAGAATAAATAGAGCAGAAGAAAACCAAATCAAATTCATTTCAAATTTTGAATTAAATGAACTACAAAAAAATACAGTCAAAAAAACTTTTTCAAATAAGGGTATCACAGACAGTAAAGAAATAATATTTATACAAGATGAAAATATTATTTTAGGTAATAAAATAATCATAGGCGGTTTAACTGTTAATTCAAATATTAGAAATATAATAGACCAATTTCAAAGAAAACTGGAACAAATAATGTAGGTATGTTATGATATTTCGCGATAGAATTCTCAACAAAATAAATAATTCAATTAAAGATACTATCGATTATTCAAAAATAAGATATATAAGTTTTGATGAAGAAGGCGTAGTAGCAGAAGTAAATAGTTCAATAATTACCGCAACAGGTTTTTTTAGAATATCGTCTGAAGAATGTGTAATAATATCCGAAAAATATCTTGGTATAGTATATGTCATTAAAGATAGTACAGCAAAAATAATACTGTTAGACAAAACTCAAGATATAAAAGTTGGAGATAAAATAAGGAGAACAAGAAAACCATTGATGATACCGGTAAATGAAACTCTTATAGGACGTGTCATAGATGGTTTATGTAGACCCCTTGACAACAAAAGTCCAATTATTCCAGTAAAAAGATTACCAGTTGAAAGACCAGCAGTTGATATAATAGATAGGAAATTAGTAAAAGATCCACTACAAACAGGAATAAAAGCCATAGATTCATTAATACCAATAGGTAGAGGACAAAGGGAACTCATATTAGGTGACAGACAAACTGGTAAAACCAGTTTAGCTATAGATACAATACTTAATCAAAAAGATCAAAATGTTATTTGTATATATTGTAGCATAGGTCAAAAAGACAGTTCTTTAGTTAATACAATGAATATATTACAAAAACATAATGCAATGAAATATACAATAGTAATGCAGGCAAGTAGCAGCGAAATAGCTGGGCATCAATATATAGCTCCCTATTCGGCCACAAGTATATCTGAATATTTTATGGAACAAGGAAGAGATGTTTTGATAGTATATGATGATTTAACAAAGCACGCAAGAGCATATAGAGAGATATCACTACTATTAGAAAAAAATCCAGGACGAGAAGCATATCCAGCAGACATATTCTATGTACATTCAAGATTATTAGAAAGATCGGCAAATATTAGTGATGAATTAGGTGGGGGTTCTATAACGTCATTGCCAATAATTGAAACAGAAGCGGAAAATATTTCAGCATATATACCAACTAATGTAATATCAATAACAGACGGTCAAATATATCTAAGTCCAACACTTTTTCAAAAAGGCATATTACCAGCCATAGATATTGGAAAATCAGTATCAAGAGTTGGTAGTTCCGCACAATTACCAGCTTATAAGCAAACTACAGGAATACTCGGCATAGAATATTCTCAATTTGAGGAACTTGAGTCATTTTCTAAACTAACAACAACATTAGACGAAAGTAGCGAAAAAATCATAAACAGAGGTCTAAGGATAAGAGAATTTTTAAAACAGGATGTAAATGAAACTTTAGGAGCTGCACAACAAATAGCTATATTAGCATGCTTAAACGCTGGTTTATTAGATAAAATACCATTAGAAAATATTAAAGAATCAGGAAAAATTATTATAAAAATTCTAAATGATAATTTCGAAAATATTATAAATATTGTTAGAAAAAAAGAAAAAATACCACAAGATATTTTGGACTTATTTCTCTCAAAAGTAAAAAATAATTTAAATAGTTAAAATGGACAGCTTAAATAGTATTAAAAAAGAAATAAAATCAACTAATGATTTAAAACAAAATATATCAACAATGAAAATACTTGCAGCTTCGAATATTAAAAAATATGAAAAAATAGTTTTTAACCTACAAAAATATCAGTCAAATATAAATTTAGGCATACAAGCTATACTAAAACAATACCCAAACATATTAAACTATATAAAATATACAGAAAGCTTTTACAAAAAAGAAAATAATGGACAAAGTATACTAATAGTTATTGGTTCTAACCAAGGATTATGTGGAAAATTTAATGATAAGATAGTAGATTATTTTGATGAAAATACAAAAAAAGAAAACAATAGATATATAATAACTATTGGAGACAGAATAAATATGCTTGTTGCATCAAAAAAATCATCAATAGAACAAAATTTTCCTGTGCCAAATTCAACGAAACAAATTAATGAACTAGTATATAAGATATTCGAAATTATAAACAACAAATTATCAGAAAATAATCTCAAAAAAGTTTTAATATTTTACACTGATTATGATAACAATAATAAAAATAACTTAAATTTAGTTAGAAAAAAAGTATTGCCATTTGAAACTAAGTATTTTGAAAAACTCAAAGATAAGCAATGGCCAACAAATAAAATACCATATTGGAGAATAGATACCAAGAAAATCACAGCCGATTTTATGCAACAATATATATTTGCCAGCATATATATGTCTATAGCTAGTTCCATGGCAGCAGAACAATTTAGCAGGCTAACAACTCTACAAAGATCTGAACAAAGTATAAAAGAAAAAATTAAAGAATTAACTACACAATATAATCAAACTAGACAAACTATGATAACATCAGATATCCTAGATACAATTTCTAGTCTAAAAACTGTAAGCAAATAAAATAAACATTTTAAACAAATGGCGTACCCGAGGAGGTTTGAACTCCTAACCGCCAGATTCGCAATCCGGTACTCTATCCAATTGAGCTACGGGTACAATTATTGTGAAATAATATAGTTTATTAAAAATTTTTCAATTTAAATAATAAAGTGATTTGTATTTATTCTTGAAATTTTAACATATACTACTACCATTTTAGAAATTGACTAAACAAACAATATGTCAAAAATAAATAACCTCATAAAGAAAAGAAAAGACAAAGATAAACAATATACGGCAGCATTTGCCAATCCTTACAAGAGATTTATATCATATGCAATAGATTCAACAATAATTTATTCAATTATAACAATTATATCATTCTTTATCGTGAGAAACGACATAAGAGAAGAAATTGATAAAATCAACAAAGACGATATAGTAGTATTTGAAACCGACAAAAATATTCAAAAAGAAATTATTAACATTGATAATACCTCTCCTGAGACTATAGAAAAAAAATACAAAGCTATAGAAAACATTATCATCAAAAAATTAATGAAAAATAAATTCTTTAAATACACAACATTACTAGCTCCAATTATTTACTATATGTTATTTCTATACTATAGGCAAAGAACACCTGGTGAGAGCTTAATGAATCTAACAGTAGTAAGAACTGACGGCCAAAAGTTAGAATTCAATGATATTCTTAATAGAGTATGTTTATTTATGATTTCAAAAAATTTATTTATAGCTCCAGTTGCAATAATTTTACCAATATTTTCAACAAAAAATAAAATAACTCTATACGATTTTTTTACTAATACTTATGTAATAGAGGTTTCTAATGCATAAAGCTATAATATCAACATCTGCGAGTCCCTTTCATTTTGGACATATGGAACTATATGGTACAGCAAGCGAACTATTTGGATTTAAAAATACTAAAGTTGTTATAGGCAAAAATTATAAAAAGAATTGCAATTTAGATTATATAAATTTTCATATGGTTCCATACAAAATTCCATTTGAGATAGTTAATAATATTACACTGTCTGATTATTGTAGTAAAAATAATATAAAATACTTAGTAAGAGGTATTAGAAATAGTGAAGATGTAGATTATGAACTTATGTTAAATTATATAAATAAAGAGTTAAAATCAGATTTAAAAACAATTTTTTTTCCAACAAATGAGCAATTTAGAAATATCTCTAGCACTCTATTAAATGAATTATTAAGATATCAAAAATTTGATACCGCTAAAAAATTTATGAACGAAGATGCTGTGTATAGGTTTTTTTATAAAAAACCAGAATTTGTAGTATTTTTTGGTAAGTCATGTAATGGTAAGACAAATTATATTTCTAAAAAATATGATGATAATTTTGTTAACATTGATTCCATATTCTGGAAAATTTTTTCTATATGTTTTGGAAAAAAAGAAATGGAACTTATAAAAAAACTGAGCTATAATACCATATATAATGGAAACAATTTGGAAGAGCTTATTAATAAATATTCCACCGATGAATTTTGGAATACAATGCTCTCTTTTATAAGAGAAAAATACAAGAAAATCAATTTTGTAGATAATAATTTCAATGATGACGTTTATATACTGGATTTTCCTTCAATAGGTTGTTATTGGAGAAAAATTAAACCAAAAATCAGGGGTCAATTTTATTTAATTAAACTTGAAACCAATGATATTAAACGAAAAGAAATTATAACTAACAAAAAAATGGAATCTAAAATTAATTTCTTAGATTATAACTATAAAGACCCGGATTATTTTGATAAAATTATAACTATATGATAAAAAATACATATTCTTATGGTTTGTTTGCTGAGTATTTCTTAATACTATTTTTAACACTAAAAGGTTATAGGATATTAGCTAGAAGATATAAAACACATTTTGGTGAGATTGATATAATAGCTAGAAAAAAGCAACGAATTATAGCATTTGAAGTTAAAGCTAGAAAAAATAAAGAATCACTGACAAGTGATATATTTACAAATACACAAAGAAACAGAATAAAAAATGCTATGAATTTATTTTTATCTAAAAATCCTAAATATATTGATTATAATATTTCTTTCAATATTGTTTTGTTTGCGAATATCTTTAATTTTCAGATCTTAGAAGGGTATTTTTAATGGAATCAAAAAAAGTTATAATTTCTACAGGTGGTACTGGTGGTCATATATTTCCAGCTATTACATTAGGTAAATATTTAAAAAATAAAGGTTTTAACGTCTTAGTAATAGGAAACGAAAAAATCTGTAACTACTTAAAAAATTGGGAGTTAAAGCATAAAGTAGTTGACAGTGGGTATAATTTAAAAAGTTTTAAAGCAATTAAAAATATTATCCACGGTATATTCCAGAGTTTAAAAATATTAAAAGAATTCAAAGCAGAAATGATAATTGGATTCGGTAGTTACACAACATTACCGGTATTAATGGCCGCTCGTTTTAAGAAAATCCCTTTCTGTTTACATGAACAAAATTCCCACATTGGAAAAGTAAATAGATTTTTTTTAAAAGACGCAAAATATATTTTTACATCATTTCAAGAAATATACGGCATGAAAATAGAATATAGTGATAAAATAGTATTCACAGGAATACCAATTAGAAATGAAGTAAAAAAATATAGCAACAGCGAATATACGTATCCAAAAGACAATGAAAAATTTAATATAGTAATTACCGGTGGTAGCGGAGGTGCTAGTTTTTTCAGTAATGAG
>CASFUN010000006.1 GCA_949298005.1 uncultured Alphaproteobacteria bacterium
ATATATCTTCACCTTCCTTAAGAAAAATTTTATAATTACCAGACTCATTTATAAAATTAGTTACTGATAAATTTTGTTCTTTTAATTTACTTTTTAAATACGCCGTAGGTCTAAAAATAACATATTTCTTATAGTTTTTTAAGTTTAACAAATTTTCCTCTAAATTATTACTATTGAAAATATTAACTTCCATTCTTTTGGAAAGGTTGATATTTAGTAAGAGTTTATGTCTACTACATTTTGGTGGTAAACACTTTCTATATTTTTCTTTAATATCAATTATTTCTTTTACAAGGTTGTCTATATTACTTCTTGACATTCTATCCCAGTATCTTTGAAAAAAGATATAAAATGATGATAGTTGAAGTAAAAACATAGGTAATAAAACCAACAACATAAAACGTGACATTAATGTTGTAGGAGAGATTATTTTGAGGAAATTTTTAATTCTGTTCATTAAAAATCCAATTCACTATAAAACTTAGAAGGTTTATAACCAGGTATTTTATCAAATAATATATTTCTGAAGCCTTTTTTGGATTTTATTATTCTGTACCATTCTCTTATCTTTATATATTTATTCCAATCTATATACCCTAGATAATCTACAATTGACAATTGTGTTGCAGCTGCTATATCTGCAACTGTAAAGATTTCAGAAGCTAACCATCTGTGCTTGCTAAGTAAATATTCTATATAATTTATATGTAATTCTAAATTTCTTAATGCTACATTCAACTTATCAAGATTAGTATTATTAGTACCATTTAAAGTGTTTAGAAATGTTTCTTCTATTATATATTTGGAAACCTCTTGATAAAATTTCTTGTCAAACCACATATGAAGTCTTTGTATTTCATATTTTTCCTTTGAATTGCTACCTAAAAAATCAAAATAATCTAATTCATCTTTTTCACGTTCTTCGTTTGCTATGTATTCACATATTAGGTAACTATCACATATTACTTCTTTTGTTTTTAAATTCTTCAAAACCGGCGTTTCATTTGCTGGATTTAATTTTAAAAATTCCTTGTTTCTTAACCAAAACTTAACATCAGTAATTTGATAATCTAATTCCATTTCATCCAAATAAAATCTAACTTTCCTTGAAAAGGGACAAAAAACTGAATCATAAAGAACATATTTAGACATAAAAAGAATAATTACATTTAACTAATATGATAATTAATAAATTAAAATAGTCCATATTTTTTAAATTGTGATTTCAGCCCAATCTCCATTACCATATAGTTCGTTTTTATGACAAATTCTTATTGATAAATTATTTGTTTCAATTTCATTCATATCAAAGCTAGCATTTTTGTCTTTAGTATATAATGTTTTTAAAATATTATTGTCAGATAATATCTGTACACAAAATTGCCCATTTTTTTCGGGAGAAGCATAATTAACATTATCTATCAAGTTTTTATATCCTCGTCCCTTTTCTTCCCATTTTATCAGTAGTAAATTATTTTATATTTTAGCTGATACATGACATGGTTTAAATGGTTTTAGATTAGTTCCAGATAATTCATGAAATATAGCACTAGCATCAGACATATTTGTATCAAAATAACAGCTTTATATAAGTAACTACTTTTTATTTTATCTGAAGCGAATTCTTGCGACATAAACGTATCATCCAAAATTAAAAATTTATCATTTTTATTACGTTTATTAATCTCTTTTTCTGTATCAAATAAACCCCTAAGTAGATTTGATATCTTGTATAGACTATTTTCCAATAATTCTACATTTTTAAACCTTATTATTTCATTGCCATATAAAGCTGTATTTTTACCATTATATAATTCTTGGTTTGATATATTAATTAATTTATTATCATCTAGAAACTATTAATTCATTTTTATTATCAAAATAATAAGGTCTTGCTTTTTTTTGGAATATTTATAACCTTTCCTAATAAAGAATTTTCAGTAGTTTCTCCTATTTTTGTATACGACCTTGAACCATTATCAGAATAATAAAGATTACAACTAGGCCAATTTTTGAACTCACTATTAAGTGAAAATATTACATGAATTTTGTCTAGCATATCCTTATTTAACGCTGGTATTTCAAATATATTCAGATAAGTTTTCCCACTTTCTGATAATATTTGTATATTTGGATTTAATGGTTTCTTGTCTATATAATCATAGATTGTTTCATCAAATAATACAGCGTTTATTTTTATGACTAAATCCTCAATATCTATAGTTTTGATTTTTAAAATTACAGAATTGTTATTATCTATATTTATTTTTACTAAATCCGATGCAGTTAGATATATGTATTTAATAGGAAGGCAAAAATTAAATTCTAACCTTTCAAGCCATAGTAAATAAAGAGATATTTCAGCTATATTTCTAGCTTTTTCTGAATCTAAAACTACAGGTAATGTCTCAATCTCAATTTTATCACTTTCTACACAATCCCTTTCCGCATAAACTGAAGTTGTATCATAATCATTATTTTTATCTAAAAAAATTAGGTCTATTTTTTTGGTAATTCGTTATTTCCTAAACTGTCAATTTTGATATATTTATTTTCATCTTTTGTACCAAAATTTAATAAAGAACTTTTATCTATTTCTGTTATATCTTGATTTTTCCTAAAACTTTTTTTATTGGATATAAAACTAATTTTACCATTTTTCTCTACACAATCAAAAAAATAAACTTTTTGCAATATATACAAAGCATCTATTACGGAAATACTGTTATTTATGAAGAAGCCATCTACAAATTCATCTACTTCAACATTTTCTATAATATCAGTATTTATCTCAGTATCTTTAAGGAGTTGATATATTAAGACGTTAGCATTAGATATTCCAACTTTTCCATTTAATATGTAATCATATTTCCAGTTTATTCCATCCATCCAGATATCTGTTCTATTTGGATAGAATGGATACGGTCTCGCATCCCAGGAATATAATATCTTATTATCAACATATTCACTATTTTTAAATAATTCCTCCGTAGTTTCTATGGCTATTCTTTGGGCGAAAAAGTCACTACTGCCAAGTGAATATTTTGGAAAATCACCAGCTTTTTTATATGGTTCGTTGGTGCAAGCATCTACCAAACAAAACCATATTCCGTAAACCAGATTTTTTTGCTTTTTGGTATCCATGATGTTGTATTATTATCAGGATTTGTATGTTTATTTGACCACCAATATTCAATGTTTTTATATGCAAATTTATCTTCTATTGTTGTCTGTTTTCCATCAAAATATATATAATTATAGCTTTCTCCACTTTTCCATCCGTTTTTTATAATATCTTTTGTTATGCTATCTTGTGGTAAGTCTGTCAACAGGAAATAAGCATTTATTCCTACAAAATTAATATTTGGATTAGACCAAAGTTTGTCAAGTGCATACCAGCCATTTATGTTATGATATTCTTTATAGTCAGCAGCATAGCTTATCAAAGTATTAGAATCAAGAATTTTTCTAAAATCACTAGCTAGTTTTATCAAATCATCAACAGCTGGAAAATTATTATTTTCATCCTTTGTGGATGTTAAACCACATAATTCACTTCCTATGAGAAATACATCCACATAATCTTTTAATAAGTTTGCATAATGCTTTATATATTCGTTATAGCCATTATTTTTTGTAAAAAATGACTTTATATTTGAATTATTGCCAGTTAACAATTTACTAGATGATGTTCCTTCTATATCCATTAAAATTTTAGGATGAAATATAGTTTTTTTACCTCTAGATTTTAATTCTTTAAAGAATCCAAGTATACTTGAGTCGCTAGTTGTACCACCATTGAATCTAAATCTACCATCTGAATTTTTACCAAGTATTTGTGCATTATATCTATTCCATTTATTTCCAACTGTATATTCATTTGGTTTTGTAAAAATAGGATAGCCAGTAGAAAAATAATTAAATTCAACCCTCGGTTCAATTGTGCAAATACCAGCGTCTAAACTATTTCCAAAAAATGCTATCTGCGGAGCTACAAATTCGCAATTTTTGAACTCCTCA
>CASFUN010000007.1 GCA_949298005.1 uncultured Alphaproteobacteria bacterium
ACGACAACAGACTGAGAACATTTGCGGACATCTTTTTACTAGAAGACAGAGACAATATCATAAAAACTAACTATGAATCGCAAAACAAAGTAGCAGATTTATTTTCTCAAGCGGAAGATACATTACCAACAAATCACCAAATTACCATAGAAACATACCCAACTTTACCCCTATATTACAGCGAAGGTTTTGGCAAAAAATCAACAGAAAACCTTTTTGCTGCCATAAATAAAGCCAGAAACATTTCATTACAGAGGTTCATATTCGCATTAGGTATTAGATTTGTCGGCGAAATAACAGCGAAATTAATAGCTAAAAATTATATTTCTTTACAAAATCTATTAGACAAAATGCAAACAGCCTTCCAAAAAGACCTATTTAACAACAGAAGTAACGACGAATATTTAAAATTTTATTCAATAGACGGCATAGGAGAAAAAACCGCAAATGCCATCCTTGACTATTTTGAGGATAGACGTAATGTTAACATGATAATCCAGCTAAATGAGCTCATTAATATTTCAGACTACAAGGAAAATAAAAACAACAATAGCAAATTAGATGGAAAAACCATTATGTTTACCGGAACTCTACAATCCATGACAAGAGCCGAAGCAAAGGCCAGAGCAGAAGAAAATGGTGCTAAAGTTCTAAGTTCAATATCTTCAAAACTTGATTTTCTTGTTGTTGGTTCTGAAGCTGGCAGTAAACTGAAAAAAGCTCAAAAATTTGGTATTAAAATCCTCTTTGAGGATGAATGGCTTAAAATGTTTTAATCTTTTTTTAAATTAATTGTTTTTTTATTTATTTGTTCTAAATTGCTGGCAATAACAAAATTGTAGAAGGAAAGAGATGAGTGATAGAAGTAGGTCAAAAGCATTGGGAACAAAAGCGCAACAAAAACAGGTAACTGTAAAATCTGCTGTAAAATCTACTGTAGAGTCTTTGAAAAAAAAAGCTAGTTAAAAAACTATATAGTGGTGCTGACTATTTTGAATTCAGAGGAGTAGCTTTTGAAAAATTTCAAGAGTATATTGATTGTATGCTTAAGTTAAAAGATAGTAGTGATAGAGCAGCTATTATTAATAGCCTAAATAAATTTAACATTTAAGAAAATTCTTTTACCGAGGAAATTTATAAACTTAGACATGCGAATTTTGTCGTCAATTTTATAGAAGCTTATAATAAAAAAATATAAATATTAAATATGCTTGGTATTGATAGAGGTAATTTAGAAGAAATTATTTTTGAGTCATCTCAAGGCTGCAGCACAATAAATATTGGTGCAAAGGCTAAGTTAGCTGATAAAAAAGGAGAGGGATCATTTCAAGGAGTTAGTTTTAATCTATATACTAAAAAATACGAAGAATCTTCTCATGCTGGTTTCCAAACACTCCTTAGAAAACATGTTCCAGAAAATATTAGAAGTCTTTTTGGAAGTAAAATTGGTACTAAATACCTACAGGAAGAAATAAAAAAAACCTAGCAGCTGGTGTAGGACTTAGAAGTGACACGGAGCGTGAAAGTGCAAAAGAAGTAGAAGAACTGTGCGAAGTTGTAGACTCACTATATAAAGCTTATGAAGCAAAAATAACCGAAATTAAAAATCACTATGAAGGTTTAGCTCAAAAGTTAAGAGAAAAAAAACAGACAGCAAAGACGCATATATAAAAAAAGAGGAAGATGCTTTTAAAAGAAGTCAAGCCGAAGAAATAAAGGAAATAGAGGAAAAACTTTTGAAAAGTCTTGATGACCAAATGCAAACTAAATTTTCTAGAGTCAAGAGTACTAAAAGTTTTATTAAAGCTTGTAAGGACTTAATAACCAATATAGATGAGAAAAAGCTTTAAAGTTATTTAGGACAAAATAATGAACTTTCATCTGTTACGACAATCAGAGCAACAGCTACCCAAATGGTTAATGAGTTTAATGCTTTTACAAAAGCATATTCTTGTGGTAGAAGTGTAGAAAGAAAGTCTGACGATGGCTTTACATTCAATGGTGATAAGCAAGTTGCAAATCCTTGTAAGTTTCCAACAGACAATGAACAATTTAAACCAATTACGGAAAAACTTCAAAATTTAGTAACTAAAGCAGTTCAAGATTATGAAACTACAATAAGAAGAGCTTTATTAGAAGCTAATGATAAAAAAAATATACTAATATATCCATCGTCTTGACAAAAGATACTAAATTAGCTAGCGATATCCAAAAATATGGCGGTCAGACTGCTGCTGTAATAAAAGATTTTGGAGAAAAAAAGCTGAAGTTGATAAAATAAGGGAAGTTTTAGGAACTAAAAGTGACCTCTTAATTTATATTGTTGGTTTGGATTCGGCAGGTGCAAATGCAATTATACAAGCACTTGATTCTACTGGAGCTAAAATTAAAAATTACACTAATTTAATAAAGTCGAAAGATTTTAAAGAACAAAAAACTCACAAAGCAAAAATTGCTTAGTTTGAAGAACAACGAACAATAGCTAATGATGGATTAGAAAGACTTAAGACCGAAATAAAAACACAATTAGAAACTTTAAAAAATTTTTCTGAAAAAGAAGGAAAAATGAATGGCTTAAAACAGGCTGTTCTAGATAGTAAAAGTTTAGAAGAATATCAACAAAATCTCCAAGAATTAGCGGATTATAAAGTGCAAGGAATAGATTTAGAAGAATTGGCTAAGAATATAAAATCATATAATGAATATAAATTGCTAATAGAAGCTGCTGATAAAAATATAAAAGCTGAAAAAGAAGCTGAAAATGAGCTGAATAAAAAATGCCGAGAATTAGCACAGAAAGTGATCAATGCTTATAATGATAATGATACAGTTCCAGTTGGGCGTAAAAGAGTTAAGCTTAGTGATAGTGGATTTGATATAGTAGATGGTGATGAAGTTAAGGTTGGAGATATGGACTCCGAAAGAAAAGGAGTTGTTAATCTCAGTGGCTCTAAAGTTATAAGAAATGAATGTTTAGGGAATATTAGGGAATATTGTAGAAAATTGGTAAATCGTATTGGTAGCCTTGATTTAGAAACCTACGGAATCACATTAAATGGTGAGCAACTTATAAATGCTGCCATAAAAAAATTTGGAGATACAAGTAATAGATTGTCTGAAATTTCTATAAAATATAAAAGTTATAATGATATCAATTCTACTAAAGAAGTAATAGAATTTATAGAAAAAGGAAATTTTTCTGAAGCTTACGATACACTTTGCGGCAATAGCGCTGAAGCAATTAAGAAAAAAGCTATTGGAGAAATTAAACCAAATATAGGAACAGACCAAATTTCAGAAGAGATAAAAAAATTAAAAGAAGAAATTAATAAGACTACCGAAGAAATTAAAAGTAAAGTTAATAGTAAAATTTATTCTAAAGAAGTACAAACATTGATAAAGGAATTAAATACTAATATAAATTGGACTAGCAGTAGCACAATTCAAAATTATAATGGAGTTTATGATACGAATATTTCAGGTAAGCTTAATGACTTGTGTGGAAAGTATAAAATTTTAGATGAACTTAAAATTAAAGAAAAACTTGAAGCACTAATAAGAGCACAAGCAAAATTGAATCATTATGAATTGTTAAAAAATAGACAAGCCCTCATTGATGCCTACAACAAAAATACTCCTAAAAACACTCAAGCTCTTAAACTGGAGAATGTTTAAGTTAAAGTTGTGGAATTGACAAGTGGTGTAAGAGCAGCTGATGTTGATGGTATAGCAGAAATACCAGATATTGATGATACACATCTGAAACAACTTCAGGAAAATGTAATAGATGAAATAAATAAAATAACAGCAACCGAAGATATAGCAGAGCTTAAAACTAAACTGTCAGTAATCGGAACTCAATTTGGAAAAGTTAGAGATGCTCAAAAAGTAGAAATAGGTAACTATACTAAAACCAGTGATGGCAGAAATAATTATATAGCAGCTGCCGGAGAATTAATAGGTTCTATTGATGGCTTAAAAGTAGAAGATGGTAAATTAAATCTAGATGGTATTAATGATCAACTTAAAACTCTTGGACTTGATGAAATAGAAATTACAGTAGATAAAATAACAGAAACTACTGCAGAAAAATTAGCAGCTAAACAAACAGAACTTCAAAAAGCATTAGATGGAGCTCGAGAAGCTTACCAAACAGCACTTGAAACATTTACAACTGCAAATAAAGAAATTGATGCCAATCTTGGAGAGTTGAGAACTACAGGTCTTAAGGACTATACAGCTAAACTGGAAGAATTAGCAGGTAAGTATAATACTCTTGATGTTGCCGACCTGCAGACAGCATTAACAAATTATCTGCAAGCTCAAGCTAATGTTAAACATGTAGGGATAAAACTTGAAGAGGCTCAAGAATTATAGAAACCATTTAATGAACTAAAAAATTTATATGTTAATTTTGTATTGCGTGAAAATGATCCACATAATGTATATTTTTATGATGACGAAAATATAAAAAAGAAACAAAATGAATTGGCTGAGCAATTAATTACAGATTATACGGGTGATAAAAGTGCAAAGTTTAATGAATTTATTGATCATATTGAAAAATTAATTAAACTAAGCGCTAAAGATTCAAGATATGATTCAAAAACTGATGCTGAAGCTTTAAAGAACGCTATAGAAAGTAAAGATAAGGTGAGAGTTTATGACGCTTTAAGCCAAATAGGTATGGATTTGGCTAGACATGAAGTTGATGGAAGATTAACAAATTTATTTAGAGAGGATGGAGAACAATAGGAAGATTTTGATAGATGTTATGCAGAAAATTCTAAAAAGACATTAAAACATTTAAGTAGATGTGCCAGCATTGTAAAAAAAAGTGTAAGAGTTGATGAGGTAGAAGTATCTGATGATGAAATAAAAAAATTTAAAAAAACTCTTATTGATAATAATGAATTTCCGGATTATATTAATCACCTTGAGCGCTCGAGAATAGTTTCTGAAATTATTTGTAATAATGAAAATTTAGAAAAAAAGGTTGAAGTTCCTACTTGCACTGATGCATCTAAAGGCAAGCTATGGTCAGAGACAAGTGAAGAATATAGAGAATGTGTTGCAAGTTATAATAATAGTATTGATTTTGATGAGATAAATGACAGATATGAAGGTGGGAATAGAATTATAACATTTAGAAATGGTACTGATAGGTTTGACATAACATTAACACCGGATCAAGCGAAAAATTTTGATATGTTAGAGTTTGGAAAACATGTTGGAAAAGATATTGGATTATTTGCTGGTTTTTGTAGTTATATTTCAACACATCCTGAAATTGGTATTGAGCAAAAAAATATAAATGAAGTCTTGAGTGTTTCAAAAAATGGCAAGACTTTGGCAAATCAAAAAGAAAAAAATGAAGTTATATTAAAAAAATTTAGTGGATCAAAATTTAATCAAGCATTGGCAGCTAATGCTGTGACGACTACGGTTGCAGCTAATATTGTGGCGAGTTCAATAGCGACATATATTAAGGCAAAAACTACAGTTGGTGCAGTTGCTTTGACTTGTTTGGGACAAGATATGAGTCAAAATATAACAAACACTTTAGTGACTCAAGTTAAAAACCTTGAATGACGTTTTGGTGTGGCTATTAGAACGTCAGTTTGAATAATTAGAAAATGCTTTCTCTATAATTAATTTCATGTGTTTTGGTATTGGTGCTTTGAATAAATAGTCTTTACTAAAAATTGAAATTTCTGTAATGAAAGAGTGTAATTGTAATTTGTTGAATATTTTAAGCTTGCTATTTTTTAATTTACTATATTTATAATCTCCAACAATTGGATTGCCAATTTCTTTAAAATGTACTCTGATCTGATGGGTTCTACCGGTTAATATTTCTGCTTCCACTAAAGATATATCATATTTATCTGAATATTCTAATACTTTGTATTTGGTTATGGCTTCTTTGCCTAAGATTTTGTCAACATAAACTTTTTCTATGTTGTTTTCATATTTTTTTATTAGTGGATAATTTATAATGCCTGATTTATTTTTTACTTTACCATAAACTATTGCTAAATATTGTTTTCTTATATTATTTTTTGTTTTAAAAATATTTTTTAATTCATTTGCATATTCTATATTCTTTGCTATTAACAAAACGCCTGTGGTATATTGGTCAAGTCGATGGACTAATTTATATTTCTCTTTCCCATTGGAAATTTGCTTTATAATATCATCTATGCTGATACTGATTCCACTGCCACCTTGAACGGACAATCCATATGGTTTGTTTATTATTAGAAAATTTTCGTCTTCATAAATAATTGAATTTTTTATTATTTTTATGTATTTATCATTTACATTTTTACTATTTATTGGTATTTTTTTGTCTGGGTTAATTAGAATTTTTTCAATAAAATCTGAAAATTCAATGGTATTTCCTATAGACAATATGTAGTTGGTTTTTACTTTTGTTTTGTTTATTTTTATCTCTCCTTTTCTAATGAATTTCCTTATATCACTAATGTTGCTATCTGTAAATTTTGAAGATAAAAATTTATCTAATTTTAGATTATTTTGTTCTTTTGTTATTTTAAAAATCATATTTTTATACCTTTTAATCTGAAATTAAAATTTATTGAAAGATTATCATCATTGTATGAATTAACAAAAGACTGTTTACTTATACTTAGGCCGGTTATATAACAATTGTCCTCATATAATAAGCTACTGCCGTAATATATAATTTTTTTATCGATAAGATCGGTATTTATGTGGATATTTGTTTTAATTCTTTTTGTTATGCTATAACCAATGGCGAAATGCATCTGTTTTTGTTCTTGTCCTTTATTGTCAAAATTGCTAACGTAAACGTAACTTGTATTGTAGTGAAATTTGTAAAATGAACCATTAACTATAAATTCTTCTCTATTTTTTCTAAAAGTTAAATGGTCAACATTATTAAGATAATTTATATTGAAAATGCTCTTATAATTAAAACCAATACTGGTTAATATGTCCGAAAAGTTATTATCAAAGTACCTTATCGGGTATTTGTCGTCTATTCTTTTTCTATATCCTTGCCCTAAAGTTGCCTTGAACCTACCATATTTATATGGTATTTCATTAACGATTCCATAATTAATTCTAGTTCCATCTTCCATAAGGTCATAACCGCTGTATCTGTTATTGGAAAACAGGTTGTTTACCGTAATTTCTGAATTCTTGCTGTCAATATTTATGAAATTTAGTTCTTTTTTATGGCCTATAAATGTTTGTAAAATTGGTTTTATGGTAAATTTATTAAAAATAGTGAGAGAATAAATAGCTTTTAGTTCAAACTCTGGATATATTCTATAAATAAATTCATCTTTTGTATTGTTGTAATTTTGATTATAAATATCAGTATTTAGAGTTAAATTTGATTTTAGAAATAATTTACCAAATATATTCCTATAGCCAATATTAGGTTTGAAAAGTATTTTATTATAGCTTTTACCAAATTCACTAATAGATAAAATTGTATTTGCTTTAATACTAAAATCTAAAAAGCTAGGCAAGTTATTTTCTATATAATGATAGTATATAGCTGGAATAATTGCCGGAGTTTCTTTAATGTAGTTTTTTCTCCGTTCCCTTATATGTTGAAATGTTACTAAATCAAAGTTGATGTTATCATTTTTATTAATTTTAAACAAATTAGCATCTGATTGTAAATACTCTCTATAGTCATTAAAATAATCTCGTACAATATACGGATCAGTAGAGAATCTTATTTTAGTTCTAAAGAATATGTTATCACTTATAATAGTCCTAGAAGTTATATCTCCATATAATCTGTTATTTTTGTAGACCCCTTCATCTTTCTCGCTAATATTTCTGCTATTTTTTATACCTATTGACTGTTTATTATCAAACACATAATCCAGATTAAGTTTTAGTAAAAAATTGTCTTTAAAATATTTAAATTTTATATCAGATAAAAAATTGAAATTTTGATATATGGTTGTTTCCATATTTATATCTACATTATTAAAAAAATATAAATCAACAGGTATAGATACAGCATACCCATAATTTCTATTTTTAGAAAAAGATGGTGCAGAAAAGCCAGATATTCTATTATTAAAAGGCCTTTTAGTAACTATGTAAGGTAAATAAAAAATTGGAATGTCAAAAAATTTTAAAAAAACATGTTTTAAATATATTTTTTCTTCTGATTTGTTTATTAAAGTTTCTTTTGAATAAAGAGAAAATATTTGTAAATTATTTCTATCTCTTTTTATTCCTTTTACTATTTCATCATAGTTTAAATTCGTATCAAGATTTTCATTTGGACAAAAATAATAATCAGAATTAGAGCTTTCATAATTATTATCATCAATTTTTTTAACAAGTGGCGAAACTATACTTAAACCATTGTTAAGTATAATGCTAGCATCAGTAAATTCTCCACTTTTAACATCGTCAGATAATTCCGCTCTATTTGCTATTATTTTATTATTTTCTATATCTGTAAATTTTGCTCTCCTTTCAAGATATATTTTCTTCTTGCTCTTATCATATGTAATTTTATCAGCTGTAATTTTATATTTATCTCTTATAAAAACGACATTTCCACTTGCTAATATTTTTGAATTTTTTGATCCAGAAGTTATTTTATCAGCTTCAATTATAGTTGTATCTTTATTTGTTGATTTTGCTACGGCTTTTTTTTGGTTAGATAATAGTATTATGGAAATTACAAACAATTTTAGCATACATAATATACTATATTTCCTCTTCATCGAAATCGATCGCTTGCACTTCAAAAACTTCAGGTACAGATTCTTGAATTATATTTTTGACTGTATTTTTTAATGTAATACTAGAAAGAGGACAGCCATGGCATGCTCCCATAAGTTTAACATTAACTATACCTTTTTTATAATCAACAAATTCTATGTTTCCACCATCCATAACAAGTATTGGTCTAACTTTTGTTTTTATAATTTCTTTTATAAGTTTAACTGTGTCCATTTTATAATTGTCTATATTATTTATAGTCTAATTCTTTTTGTTTTATATAGTTTTGAATTTTTTTAATAGCATTTTCTTCTATTTGTCTAATTCTTTCACCAGAAACTCCATATTTTATACTTAAATCTTTTAATGTTGCTTGAT
>CASFUN010000008.1 GCA_949298005.1 uncultured Alphaproteobacteria bacterium
AGCTCTTAAACTTGGTATAATTTCTGGTATTATTATATTGCCTCTATTTTGATTAAAAATTAATTCAAATTGCTATTTATTAAGATGACTAGCTTGCTTATTGGTTAAGCCGCGCTCTACTGCGTACACTAAGTAATCATTAGGAATTTGTTCAATAATTTCAGGTTTTAATATTTAAACTTACCAACATCACATAATGTTTTAAATTGTTCTATACCGAACTGTTTAAATTGTTCATTTGTTACATTTTTTAGTGTCGCTTCACTTAATGAATTAATATCTAAACCGGTAACATCGCTAATAGCTGCAAAATTATTCCCAAGTGCATTGATTAATTCTAGTTTTTTCTTTAAAGCTGATAAATGATTTGTATCTAAGGTTTTTATTTGCTCCACACTTAATGCTTTAATAGTTTCTGGACTAAGTACTTCAAACTTATCTATTGGTACTAAATTTATATCTATAGCACATATTTTTTGATTAGTTATTATTAAGTCATACCCTTTAACTGTTGCTAAATAATCAAGAGTTTCAGCAGATAATTGTTTTATAAAATCTGCTCCTAAGCCTTTAATTATTTCATCAGTTATTGTGCCAATAATTTCCTTAGGTAAATATTGTAATTTTTCAGCTTCTATTAGGGCTGTTTAACTGAGCTTTAAGCTCTCCTTCAGTTAGTCTATCTGACGTTATATTTACTGAATATTTATGATATAAATTTAAACTTTGTAACTCTAAACTTTTTATTACTTCGTTTGATAAATATTGTAGTCTATTATCTTTAGCTAATTGCATAGCAGCTTTTTCTGGTAATAGTTTAAATTGTTCTGGTGTAATTAATTTTAGATACTCATCAGGCAGATTTAAAAAAATATTTTTATTTATTTGAGAAAGGAAATTCTCAGGTAAAAAACTAAGTGCATTCTTGGTTTTATCATCAGAATCAATTATATTTTTGCTTAATAAAATCTCTAATTCTTTTGGTTGGATATAACCACCAACAAAATCAGGAAAGGCTTCCAGTTCTTCTTTTTTAGAAACTTTTTCTAATAAGCCACTTAAGTTACTATCAGTCGATCCACTAAAACCTGATATATTTAAACCATATGTTGTGCCTTTTCTAATATTTTGTATAACGTTTACTAAATTTTCTGACATCCTAATATTTTTTAGTTATTATAATGATATTAATAATATTGTAATAATAACTTTTCAAGTTTATAAATCATATTGCAAAATAAAAAATTTACTATTAATTATATCTGTTCACATTTTTATATAATTAATATGGAAGAGATATTTTATACAAAAGATAATTATTGGTTTTCAATAGAGAATGATGTAGTAACGGTTGGTATAACAAGTTTTATACTAGATGAAATAAATATCATAAATTTTATAGAATTACCATCTATTGGAAGTATTTGTAGCAAGACAGAATTGATAGGTCAAATAAATTATAATGATGATGAAAATCTTGACTTACTTTCAATATTTAGTGGTAAAGTAGTTGATGTTAATGATTCTTTAATAGATAATTGCGAACAGCTTTTTGGAAATGATATTGAAAATAGCTGGCTTTATAGAATATATATTGATTCAAAGTCTGAAGTTGAAGAAGAGGCTATGACAAAAGAAGAATATGAAGAATATCTAGAAGAAATTAAATAAAATTTGATGCCTAAAATAAGTGATATAACGAAATTTACCTTACAAGATTATCCTGGTAAGACAGCATGTATATTATGGTTTGCTGGCTGTAATATGAGATGCAAATATTGTCATAACGTTGAATTTTTTGAGCAAAAAGAATGTTTTTTAGATAATAAATATATAGAAAAGTTCTTGAAATCGAGGATGTATCTTCTTGACGGGGTTGTATTATCTGGTGGTGAGTGTACTTTGGATCCAGAAATAAAAAATATAGTAAAACTGACAAAAAATCTTGGATTTTTAGTTAAAATAGATACAAATGGCCTAGATTATGGAGTTATACAGGATTTAGTTGAAAATAATCTTGTGGATTTTGTGTCTTTGGATTTTAAAGCTATGAAAAATAAGTTTAGTTTAGTAAATCAAATTGATGAAAATAAATATAATGATTTTGAAAAAAGTCTAAAATATTTAATTGATAAAAATATTAGAGATCAAATTGGTCTTGAAATAAGAACTACAGTGCATACGTCCCTTTTACAGGAATATGATATAAATTCCATAATAGATTATTTAGATGACTTAAAATATAAAGAAAAATATTTTATACAAAATTTTAGAAATGATAATAAAACCACACTTGTTGATATTGGAGAACAAAAACATCTTTTAGATAAGAATAAAATTATAATACCAAAAAATTTTATTGTTCAATATAGGAACTTTTCTTAATAGGTTTACAAATAATAAAAAAATGTTATTATGCAAACACATTTTTATAAATTCGTAATGAAGTTTTTAGATTTTATCAAGAAATATAAGATTTATCTAATTATTATATGTGTTTTATATGTTGGAGTTTTTTATAGAAGAAGTACACAAAACAAAGTTGTAAAAGCTAAGATAAATGGAGAAATACAGACAGAACCTAGAACTGTTATGATACATATTGGTTTACACAATAAAACAAAAGAAGAAAAAAAGAAATATCTACTAGAGCACTTTGATTTAGATTATGTTATTGGAAATAAAAATGCAAAAGTTACTATTATAGAATATTCTTCATTTACATGTAAATATTGTAAAAAAATGAGAGATGAAATTAAAAAAATCCTTGATGAATATGTATTTAGTAATAATAGTCAAGTAAAATACGCAATAAGACCAATTTATAATACAAAAAATATACCTCTAGGCGCCTTCTTAATTTGTGCAAAAGAAGATGATAAGTTAAATATTATTAACGATTTTTTTAGAACAGATATAGGTACAATAACAGATATGGAAAAATTCTTATTAGAAGTTGGGAAGAAGTATAATATGGACGAAACATATGTTAAAAATTGTATTTATGATAAAGATACCTATGAAAAATTAA
>CASFUN010000009.1 GCA_949298005.1 uncultured Alphaproteobacteria bacterium
GATACATAAATTATGGTATAAGAGAACATGCTATGGCTGCTATAATGAACGGCTTGGCATTACATGGTGGAATAATTCCCTACGCTGGTACTTTTATGTGTTTTTCAGATTATGAAAAACCTGCTATACGTTTAGCAGCTCTGATGGGATTACGCTGCTTATTTATATTAACACATGATAGTATAGGACTTGGAGAAGATGGTCCGACACATCAACCAATTGAACATTTAGTAAACTTAAGAGCAATTCCAAACCTAAATGTGTTTAGACCAGCAGATATTCAAGAAACTTTGGATTGTTATGAAATAGCAATACAAAATAAATATACTCCTTCTGCTTTAATTTTTTCAAGACAGTCTTTGCTATTTATAAAAAATAAATCTAAAGAAAACTTAGTAAAAAAAGGAGCTTATATATTAATTGAAGATAAAGAGGCCGCTGTAACAATAATATCTAGTGGTTCTGAGTTATCATTAGCTTTAGATGTTATGGATGAATTAAAGTTAAATAATATTAGAACCAGAATAGTTTCAGCACCATGTTTAGATATATTTGATAAACAAGATTCTAAATATAAAAATGCCGTACTTGCTAAAAACACACTTCGTATTGCAATAGAAGCTGCTAGTTCGTATGGTTGGCATAAATATATAGGAGAAAATGGATTATTCTTTGGTATTCCAGATAATATGTTTGGTATTTCTGCTCCAGCTGAACAAATTTATGAACATTTTGGTTTAACCAAAGAGAAAGTAAGTAAAAAGATAATTGAGTTATTTAATAGTGAAAATTAAAAAAAGGTTTATGCTCATACTAAAATTTTCCAACTCCTTGTGTTTGTGCAGCTTCTGCAATAGCTCTATCTAACATTAATTTTTTTGTCTTAGAACCTAATTTGCCAGGCTATAATCCTCTTTTTTCACACATCAATAATAGAGTTCTAAATGTGCCTAATCTTTCTTTTAGATCCTTTAAAACTCCCTGCCTTTTTGCATATTTTTTTACTACTTTTCTAGCATCCTTTCTAACAATTTGATGCATCATTCTTGGTCTTTTGTTACTATTTGTAAGTTCTTGATCTTTTGTTTTATGTCCAAGCCTTTCTATTCCAAGATCTTCACTAACTCTCTGTAGTGTTGCCATCTGTAAAAGTTCAAAATTATTGAATTCTGTACCATGTTTTACCCATATTTCCGTTGGCGGTATAGGTTTTATTTCTTTTTTTCTAATTTGTTCTATTATTTTATGATATCCTGCAGCAGTTATAGTAGAACAGCTAGCATTATACCAACATGAACCAAGTTGTTGTTGATTATGATTATAAAATTGAGTGTTTTTTTGTAAACTACCTAAATCTCCAGAATAACTTGGACTACCTATAACTCTACTGGTATCATAAGAGTAAATAAAATACCTTGGTTCTTTACCTTTTTTTAATAATTCTTTTATTTTCTTTAAATCAATTGTGGAAGAAATCGCATGATCTTTAGTTGTAGTTGTCATATTTGTAGATAAATAATCTATATTTTTTAAATTATGTATAGATGTTAGTTCTGTGTTTTTTGTTGGATTCTCTGTAGTTAATCCATAAGAATTTAATAATAATTCTGGATTTTCATATACATTTTTTGGCCAATCGGGATTGTTCTGTTTAATTGCAAATCTTACTCTTCTAATAGGCTCAATATCATTAATGTTAGTTAAAATAATGATATTTTGTAAGCCTGTATAACCTCCTTCTATTATTTTTTCATCATCTAAATCATTACTACTACCTTTTAATCTAGTCTGCATCTGATATTTGGCACATTCTATAACTTTATTAAAATCAAACCATTCTGGATTTTTAATTTTATTACTATCTTTATCACAAAGCCATATGTACCCTTTAGTTATTAAGTCCTCAAAATCCCTTATTTCACCTATATTCAAAGCTCTATTTATTTCATCATAGTTAACAACAATTCTGTTTTTATTTCCTTCTACGAAAACATATTCTACAGCTGTCATAATTCCTTTTTCATCATATACTTCAGTATATAAAGGCTTTTTAGTTTCTTTCTCTGCTACTGTATATTTACCTTTCCCTGTTCTTCTTTTTCCATCTACAAAATTACATTCATAAACATTACCATCTACCCAAGTAATTTTGCCTTGTCCATTTAGTTTTCCATTTTCAAAATTACCTTCATAAACATTGCCATTTTTGTAAAAGATCCTAACAGTACCACCACTATATTTTTCAGTTATATCACCTTTACTACCATTTTTAGTTATTTCTACTATTCGTA
>CASFUN010000010.1 GCA_949298005.1 uncultured Alphaproteobacteria bacterium
CATATATATTTTTCTTTCCTTGGATTTTTTTAAAGATCCTACCATTTCCATTCATTGTTCCATTTTTAAATTCACCTTCATAAGTATTACCATTTACTAAAGTAAGTTTGCCTTTTCCTTCTACTTTTCCATCTTTAATTTGACATTTATAAAAATCTCCATTATGGTATTTAACTTCTACGTTATTCCAATCAATTTTATCTAGATCAAAGTCCTCAATCTTATTGCCATTTTTATTAGATATTTCAGTTATACTGCTATTTTTAATATACCTACTATCGTAATCAGCATAAAAAAGTTGCCATTAGAGAATGTTATTTTAGCTTTGTTTTTTTGTGTCTGTCATTTTTATATTTTATTTGAGCTGAATAAATATTATTTTAATATATTAATTATAATTATTAATATTACTTTATTAAATAACTTTTAATTATAATAAAAGTTAAATAAAGAGATAACTAAACACTTAAATTTATTTTAGTTTATCTATTATCTGAAAATATATTTTAACTATATTAATTTGACTTAGCCCAAAAATATGATATACTATTACTGACATAGTATAACAAAACTTCACAAACTAATTACTATGTCACTATTTTATTAAAAATATAATAAAGGTGGCAGAATGTCTAATAATATAGTAAGGAAAAATAGTATTTTAAGAATATCAATGATAAATCATTTCTTGAAATATGATACAAAAAACAATATTGACAGTGTTAACTTAGCGGTTTGTAAAAAATTAAAGCATAATAATAAGCCTTTAATATTTAAATTTATTATGAGTGGTAAATTAAAAGATTTTAATATTATAAAAAAATACGATTTTCTTGGAAATGACAAATTTATTCCATTATCTAATAAAAAGATAATAGATATAATTAGGAACTTATTAAATAGTAATGATTTTAGACATTTGATACTACGATAGTTAATTGTTACAATGAATTAATATCAGACGAATATAAGTTAATTAATATTCTATCAAGCATTCAAATTGCTAATATGTCAAAAAGTATTATAGATGAATGTTTTATTCAAAATAATTTAAAACTTAATTATTATACAAAATTATCATTAAAAACCAGTATAAAAACTAATAAATCTCATATATTTAGAGATAAAATAAATAATGGTATTACAAAATATGTATCAGGTGAATTCTACAGTATTTATAAACAAAATAAACTGACTGGATTAACTTTTACTAGTTTATAATAGTATTTGTGTATACTAACATGTATACACAAATACAATATTTCCTAAATATTATAGAATAACAAAACTTCCACACAACAATTATAACTTAAGCATATATTTTTTACAAATGATTTTTTATCATAACAAACTGATTTTCTTTGCATAAAACGCATAAGCCAAACTTACATAGTTAGCAACCATTTTTAAATTTTATACAACAAAATTTACCAATTTATTTGGGATAATTATTACTTTTTTGATATCTTTACCATCAATATATTTAACAATATTTGATTCTTTTTTGGCTAATTTTTCAAGTTCTATTTTATCTAAATCCCTAGAAACATTTATAGTAGCTCGAAGTTTTCCATTAACTTGTAGAGCTAAAGTCACATTATAATCAACAGTATATTTATTATCAAATTTTGGCCAAGATTGATCACTAATATTAAATATTTCAAGCAATTCACAGCATAAATGTGGTGCAAAAGGCATAAACAATTTTACAACTGATACTAAACCAAAAAAATATGATTTTTTTTTTTGTTCTGTCCCAGGTTGTGTTTTCTCTAAAAAATTAGTAAACTCTCTTATTTTAGCTATAGCTTTATTAAATTCTAAATTATTCAAATTATTCGTTACAGCTTTTATAGTTTTATGAGTATTTTTGACAATTTCGTCAACACATTCCAATCCATCAATATCAAATCTATCTTTAAAATTTAAAATCAATCTATAGAAACGATTTATATATTTCCAACAACTATCTATACCATCTTCAGTCCATTCAAAATCCTTGTCTGCCGGACTATCAGACATAACAAAAACCCTGGCAGAATCAGCACCGTAAGCTTCAGTTATCTTAATCATATCAACAACATTAGATTTTGATTTACTCATCTTGATAACACCTTCAAAACTAAGTTCTTCTTTAGTTTCAATATTATAATACTTACCATTATCTTCCTTAACATTCCAAGGATAGCACCACTCTTTTGAATCTATTCCTCTGTAGGCTTTATGACATACCATTCCTTGGTTAAACAATTTCCTAACTGGTTCATCTATGTTAAAATATCCGCAATCTCTCAATGCTTTTGTAAAAAATCTAAAATATATTAAATGCATAGTTGCATGTTCTATACCACCGGTATATTGATCAATAGGTAATAACTTTTCACATAATTCAGAATTAAATGGTTTATTTTCTATCAAATCCGGATACCTTAAAAAATACCAGGAAGAATCAACAAATGTATCCATAGTATCCGTCTCCCTTATAGCATTATTACCACATTTAGGACATTCTGTATATTTCCATGTTGGATGGTTATCAAGTGGATTACCTCTACCGGTAAACTTAACATCATTTGGTAATTCTAATGGTAAGTCTTTTAATTTTAGAGGTACAATACCACATTTTTCGCAATAAACTATTGGTATTGGACAGCCCCAATATCTTTGTCTAGAAAATCCCCAGTCTCTAAGTCTATAATTGATTTTTCTTTTTCCAATTCCTAAATCTTCTAATTTTTCTATAGCAATTTTTTTTGCCTCTTTAGTACTTAAACCATTTAAAAACTCAGAATTTATAACTATACCATCTTCTTCAAAAGGTAAAGTTTCACATTCTAAGACTTTATTTATAGATAATCCATATTTTTTTGCAAAATCATAGTCTCTTTTGTCATGAGCGGGGCAACCAAAAACAGCTCCAGTACCGTAATCCATAAGAACAAAATTAGCTATATATACAGGTAATGAAACATTGTTGTTAAATGGATGAATAACTCTTAGTCCAGTATCTATTCCTTTTTTATCCATTGTCTCAATGGTTTCTTCGTCTATACTTGTTTTATTACATTCGGCAATAAAATCTGATATATCTTTATTCATTCTACCAAGTTCTTCGGCTAATGTATGATTAGCAGAAATAGCTATAAAGCTAGCTCCAAATAAAGTATCTGGCCTTGTTGTATATACAGTTATTTTTCTATAGTCAGAAGTAGTAATGCTAAAATCAACTAAAACTCCTTCACTTTTCCCTATCCAGTTTTTTTGCATTAATTTAACTTTATCAGGCCATTCTTGTAATTTAGCATCCAAATCATTTAGTAATTCTTCTGAATAGTCTGTTATTTTAAAAAACCATTGTTTTAATTTTTTCTTCTCAACAATGGCCCCACTTCTCCAACCCTTGCCATCAACAACCTGTTCGTTTGCTAGAACAGTTTGATCTATCGGATCCCAATTAATGAAACTTTCTTTTTGATATATTAAACCCTTTTCAAATAGCTTTATAAAAATTTCCTGTTGTTTACCATAATATTCTGGAAAACAAGTAGCAAAAAACTTTGAATAATCGAAAGAAAGACCCAAAATTTTCATGCCATAAATAAATTTGTTTATATTATTAATTGTCCATTTTTCTGGACTTATATTCTTTTTAATTGCAGCATTTTCAGCTGGTAAACCAAAAGCATCGGCTCCCATTGGGTGAAGAACGTCGAAGCCTTGCATTCTTTTAAATCTCGCTATTATGTCACCTATTACAAAATTTCTTAAATGGCCAACATGCAATTCTCCTGAAGGATATGGAAACATTGATAATACATAATATTTTTGCTTATTATCATTATTATTGAATTTAAAACTATTATTATTTTCCCAATACTTTTGCCATTTTTGCTCTATTTGTCTAAAATTGTACCTTTCCATTTTTGTAATATATTTATATGTAACAAGTTAATAATATTGTCTATTTGGGAAAAGTAAATAAAGGCTTTTTGTTATTTATAAACAATTATAAATTAGTAATTTCTTTAAATGTTTTATTATTATATTTCAAATATACTTTATCACGATTTCTAATATCTATTTCTTTTAAGTCAGATAATATTTCTGTGATATTTGTTATATTGTTAAAAATATTCCATGCCTCAGATATGTTATCATCTTCTTCTGGCATTTTAACAATAATATTATTTAAAAAAACAACATCCCATCTTCTATTTCCAACTCTAATGACAGAACTTATATTTTTTGCAACCTTATGGTGAATTGATAGCATATTAAATAGATTATTTATTTCATAATCTTCTATACCAGAACCTACTATTTTTAGTAAATATCCAAACATAATTATGTCACTTTGGTTAATATTTATCAAATTACCAAATTCATCAACAAGTTTATATATTGTACCATCATTAGTTATTAATGCAAATGGGCTATATTCCACAATATCAATAATTATATTATTAGGTAATTTTACTAATACCTTTACATCTTTAATCCAAACATCCTTTTTAATAGAAACTTTTAAATCTTTCGTGTTTTCATATTTATCAGAACAATATTTATTTATGTGATTTTGTATATTCTTATAGTCTGAGTATTTTACACCATTTATAACTATATTTTTGCAAGTATTTTTTTTAATTATTTCATATAAATTTAATAATTTATTATCAGTTTTTGTTAGTAACTTATTAAAGTCATTTTGTTTTTCTGAAAAAATATAGAGGCAATAAAATAATAAAATTACTACAAGTAATCTAAATAATTTCCTAGCTATAAATCTAGCATTATGTAAGATTATTATATTTTTGGCTTTATTATACATTTGATAACTTACTATCTATGCTTGTTTATTCAGTTGTATCAAAAGATTGTTAAATTCTGGTATTTCTTTTTCAGCTTTATCATTAGCTATATTTATGGCATATACGCATAAATCTTCAAAAGATACATTGTTTCTATCTGCTAAGTCTTTTATTTTTTTTATTGAATCCATTATATCTTGTGGAACATGCCCACCTTTTATATCATTTAGCCATTTTGATTGGAATTCTATTGGGTGCTTGCCATCAGTTGGATTTCCAACAAAAAAATCAAACGGCGCAACATTTCCGCTATCAAATTGACAAGGTATAGAAAATTTTTTTACCATACAGAATATCTTCTATTTTAGATAAAAAATATTTAAAATTAGATAAAATGCAAGATGGTTAGTATTTATAAAATTACACGATTAAATTGATATTGTTTATTTAGCAAAAATGTAATTATTTGTAAAAACATAATTGCCTTTTTTAGATTCAATACTATTATCACAACTATATATGTATTAATTGTTAGGATGGACGAGAAAAAATTAGCAAAATTAGCAAAATTAGCAAGAATAGAAGTGAAAGAAGAAGACAAAAATAGATTGTTAGAGTTATTAAACAATGATATAAGTACTGTAAAAACAATATATAATATAGATACAGACGGTCTAGAACCACTAACAAATCCATATGATATGACTTTAAAGACTCACAAAGATACTGTAGAAGATGGTAATAAAGGCGATATTCTTATGAATTGCGCTCCAGAAAGCATGTATAATTATTTTATAGTTCCAAAAGTTTTAGATAATTAGGTAGTTTTATGTTAGATTTAAAGAAATTAACTCTTATAGAAGCAAAGGAACATTTAAAAAAAAAAGACTTCACTAGTACAGAATTAGTAGAAGTTTATATTAAAAATATAGAAAAAAGCGAAAAATTAAATGCATTTGTGTATAAAAATTTTAATAAAGCATTAGAAAAAGCTAAAGAATGCGATAAAAATATTCAACAAGAAAAAATGAAAAAGCTTGAAGGTCTACCAATAGCTATAAAGGATAATTTTTGTACTAAAGATATTAATACTACAGCATGTTCTAAAATGTTAAAAGATTTCATACCACCATATGAATCAACTGTAACTCAAAAACTATCTGATGAAAATTATATTTTATTAGGAAAAACCAATATGGATGAATTTGCATGTGGTTCTACAACCTCTACAAGCTATTTTGGTTCATCAATAAATCCATATAAAAAAAATGATGATGATAGAGATCTTATACCAGGTGGTAGTTCTGGAGGTTCAGCAGCAGCTGTTGCAGGTAATTTATGTCTAGCTGCTACTGGTACTGATACAGGAGGTTCAATAAGGCAACCAGCATCTTTATGTAATTTAGTTGGCATAAAACCAACTTATGGTAGAGTTTCTAGATATGGTATTGTCTCGTATGCTAGTTCTTTTGATCAAGCTGGATTACTAACAAAAGATATAAGTGACTCTGCTTATTTGACGGATATAATTTGTGGTTATGATGACAAAGATTCAACCAGCGTTAAGAAAGAAGAGACACATTTTTATGATAACCTAAATCCATCTATAAAAGCTAAAAAAATTGGAATTATAAAAGAATTTATGAATTTAAATGGAAAAGTAGCCAGTGATATTTATAAAAAACTTGATAACATATTAAGTCTGTTTAAATCAGAAAGCTGTGAAGTAGTTGAATTGTCAATACCAACTATAGATTTCGTACCAGAGTTATATACTATATTATCTTATACAGAACTAGCTTCAAATCTAGCCAGATATGATGGCGTTAGATATGGATATAGAACTAAAGAGAAAATTAAAAGCCTTGATGAATTATATTTAAAATCTAGGTCAGAAGGATTTTGTGATAATATAAAAAAAAGGATTATTTTGGGGTACTTTTTTTCGTCTTCTGAAAATTATGAAAAATATTTCCTTAAAGCACAAAAAGTTAGAAGGAAACTTGTAAATGAATTTATTGAAGCTCTAGCAAAAGTTGATTTTATAGTGACACCATCCACCCCACAAACAACTTTTCCTATAAACCTAACGGAAAAAGAAAAGAAACTTAATATGGAATCAAATTATCTAAATGATCTATTTGTTTGTCCTGTAAATATGGCTGGCCTACCCGGTATAAGTGTACCTGTTGATTTTGATGCAAAAGGATTGCCTATAGGTATACATATTATAGGTGATTATTTTGATGAACAGACGTTATTTGATGTTGGTTTATTTATAGAGAAGAATAGATAATTTATTTGTTTATTGCTTTTTTACGACTTAAAGTTACGATTAGTAGTATAATAAGTGTTATGCTTTATGAATATAATCCAAATTTTAAATAGTAAAATTATAGAAGTTTTTCAAAAATTAAATTATGATGCAAAATATGCATACTTTAAATATTCAGATAGACCAGATTTAAGCGACTTTCAAACAAACTGTGCAATGCCATTAGGCAAAACACTAAATAAAAACCCAATGGAAATAGCGGAAGAAATAAAAAATGAATTAATAAACACAAATATTTTTGATTCTATATCTGTAGAAAAACCGGGTTTTATAAATATTAAAGTAAAAAACAGTGTTTTATTAAAAATTTTAAATGAAACAATTAATGATCAATATTGTGGTTTCAAAAAACCTGAAATTAATAAAACTGTCGTTATAGATTTTGGGGGCTATAATATAGCGAAAGAACCGCACGTTGGTCACCTAAGATCAACAGTTATAGGTGAAAGTCTAAGAAGGATATATGAATTCTGCGGTGATAAAGTAATTAGTGACTTTCACCAAGGAGATTGGGGTATTAACATGGGTATGGTCATAGAAGGCATTAGAGAAAAATATCCAAACTTAAAATGTTTTAAAGATAATTTTAATGATGATAAAATAACTGATTTAGACTTAACAGCTACCGATTTAACTGATATATATAGACTAGCTAATGCAAAATCAAATGAAAATGAAGAATTTGCAAAAAAAGTTCACGAAACAACAAAAAAGTTA
>CASFUN010000011.1 GCA_949298005.1 uncultured Alphaproteobacteria bacterium
TCGGTACATCTGAAATTGAAAAAAATAAAAAATATTTAGTAATAAAAAATGAAATCATAGTTAATGACAATGATAAATTTATAAAAGTATCTCCCAGCGATAGTTTTTCAGTTGACATGAAAGTTCAGTATGACTACGGTTCAATAGGTAAACAGCATTTTATATTTTCTGGTTCAAAGGATGTATTTATAACTGAAATATCAAAAGCAAGAACGTTCTGTCGAGAAAAAGACATAGAGTATATGCATAATACAGGTCTGGCTAAGGGTGGTAGTCTAGATAATGCATTGGTATTTAACGAAAATTGTCTTATAAATCAAAACAATTTGAGATATGATAATGAAGTTGTAAGACATAAAATACTGGATTGTGTTGGAGATATTTATACATCTGGTTTTGATATTATTGGAAAAATAGAAACCTATAAGAGTGGTCACACTTTGGATAATTTGCTTGTTAGAAAAATTTTTGAGAATAAAAATAATTATTCAATAGAAATTATCCGATAATTAATTTATCTTCTATAAAATCTCAACAAAACTTTTCATTATCAATTTTTCACCAACTTTTTCAAAAATAATAGTTAATTTATCTCCATCTTCTTTCTTTATATAACCTATTCCAAATTTTTTATGTATACATTTTTTAACAAGACCAGAAGATAATTTGGTTTTAGCATTATCATCTTTTGTAGAAATATAATTTTTCTTATAGGTACTCTTATTTTTATAATAATTATCATAGTAGTAATTATCAGAGCTAATATCTAAAACTTCTATATTTTTTTCTGGTAATTCACCAATAAACCTAGATGGACTAACAGCGGATATGTCATCATATTCATATTTATATTTGGAAAAGCTTATATACAATCTATTCTTAGCTCTAGTCAAGGCCACATAAGCCAAACGTCTTTCCTCTTCTATAGTACTTTTTTCATCCACAGATTTTGGACTTGGAAATACACCTTCTTGCCAATTTGGCAAAAAAATTGTATCAAATTCTAATCCTTTTGCAGAATGTATTGTCATTATACTAATTGAATTGAATTCAACTTTATCACTGTTATCACTAACTAAACTTATATATTCCAAAAACTCATCCATACTAGAAAAGTCATTTAATGTATTGAGCAATTCTTCTATATTTTCTAGTTTTGTTTTTGATTCTATATCTTGATCCTTTGCAATGAATTCTCTGTAATTAGTCTCTACTAAAATTATTTGCATAATATTTTTGAGAGATGTTATTTTAACTTCATTAATCCACTCTTTGATATTTTTTACAAATATAAGTAACTCTTCCCTTGTCTTTACTTTTAATACTTGATTACTACATAAGTTTTCTATTGCTGTTATGTAGTCTAAATTATTTTCATTGGCAAATTCATTTATTTTTGAAATTGTTATAGCTCCTATGCCACGTCGTGGAGTATTTATTACACGTTCAAAAGATAACGAATCGGATGTATTAGCTATAAATTTTAGATAAGCAATACAATCTTTAATTTCCTTTCGATCATAAAATTTCAATCCACCAATAACTCTATAAGGTATAGCATATTTAAGAAAAACATCTTCAAAAACCCTAGTTTGATAACCAGCTCTGACAAGAATTCCAATATCTTTATAGTTTATATCATTAAAATTTTGTTTTAAATTTTCTACTTCATTTGCAACAAAAACTGCTTCTTGTTTGGCACCGTTACATATAATAATTTTAACCTTTTCATTGTTTTTATCATTATTACTATATAATTTTTTACTATGACGGTCTTTATTGTTAGATATTAAAGTTGATGCTATTTCCAAAATATTTTTTGTTGACCTATAATTCCTTTCTAACTTTAGTATTTTAGCTTTCTTATAATCATTTTTAAAAGTTAAGATATTTTTCAGCTCAGCCCCTCTCCAACCATATATTGATTGGTCATCATCACCAACGCAGGTTATTTTCACGAGACTGTCATTTTCAATTCCACTTATAAGTTTTAACCACTTGTGCTGAATTGAATTAGTATCTTGATATTCATCAACCAATATATATTTAAATTTTTTATTATAATATTTCCTTATATCAAGATGTTCTGTAAACAATTTTAGGTTAAACAACAATAAATCAGAAAAATCACACATTTTCATCTGTCTTATTTTGCTTTGATATTTTGAAAATACTTCATCGAACATGTATAAATACAAGTTATGTTTTGTTTTTCTCGTATTATCTTTTGCTTTAGATATTAATTCCAAATAAGATTTCGGACTATATTCTTTAGCATCAATACCAAATTCTTTCATAATCTGTTTTATCAGTGTAACCTGTTCATCTTGGTCTATTATTACAAAATCTTTTTCTAGCCCGATAAGTTCCCCATGAATCCTAAGTATTCTTGCAGCTATAGAATGAAAGGTACTAATCCACATATTATTAATGTCCAAACTTGTCATTTTAGCAACTCTATCTTTCATTTCATTAGCAGCTTTATTGGTAAAAGTTACAGCTAATATTTCGGATGGCATAGCCATTTGATTTTTTATGATATATGCAATTTTTGATGTTAAAACACGTGTTTTACCGGTACCGGCACCAGCTAGCAAAAGTAATGGCCCATCATTGTATAAGACAGCATCTAGTTGTTCCTTATTTAAATTTTGTAAAACTTCCTGCATTAATTTTGTTTTTAAACATAATAACAATATAAATTTTATGACTTTATGTCAATAAAATATATTTTTAATCTAAAAAAATTAAAAACTATTCAATAAGCAAATAATTATTATTACTGTACGACAGTAAGCTCATAAAAATGAGAATAAACATAGAATTTATATTGATTTTTAGGCAAAAATATTAGTTTGGCTAATTATCAACTTAAACTCTTGTCAAGTCATAAAACAAAAAAAAAATAAAAAAATGTACTTTACTATTTCTTAACTTTTAGTTAGTATGAAAAATAGGTTTTAAAAAATTTAATTCTGTTGTCTTTAATGGAAAATAGTCTTACTAGTACAATACAAACATCAAAAATTTCAACTTGGAATAGTATTTGTGCTGTTTTTCAAAAAGAATTTGGAGAGAATGAATACAAAGCTTGGTTATCAAATATAAATTTAGTTTCTCAAAATGATTTTGAAATAGTAATGTCAGTTCCAAACAATTTTATAAGAGATTGGATAAAGAGAGAATATTTTAACGGCAAATTTAAGAAAGTAGACAACAAGCAAATTTGCATAAAAAAAGGTATTAAACAGATTTTATTAGAATTTTATCCAAAATTAATATCTTTTGAATTTATTGTAGATAGGAATAACCAAGAAAAAACAGAAATAAATAATGAAGTAAAAGTAGTTAGTATATCAGAGCATGGGAATTTATATAATATAGGTACAGATTTAAATGAAAAATTCAATTTTGAAAATTTTGTAGTTGGTAGTTCAAATAAATTAGCTTTTCAAGTAGCAAAAAACTTTTCTGAAAATAAAACATATGATTCTGATATAAACCCACTATTTATATATGGAAATGTCGGCTTAGGAAAAACACATTTATGTCAAGCGATAGCTTGGAATTTAAAGAAAAATTTTCAAGATAAAAATATAGTATATTTATCTGCCGAAAAATTTATGTTTTTATTTGTTCAAGCATTACAAAATCAAGGTATAAATGATTTTAAAAATAAATTTAGAAATGTTGATACATTAATAGTTGATGATATACAATTTATAACTGGCAAAGATAAAACCCAACAAGAGTTTTTTTATACATTTGATACTTTAGTTAATGAGAAAAAAAATATAGTTTTATCATGTGACAGAGCACCAAAAAATTTGGAAAATCTTGATGAGAAATTAAAATCAAGAATGAACGGTGGTCTTATAGTGGATATTAAAGACCCAGATTATCAACTAAGACTAGATTTGATCAGAAAAAAATCTATAGATTTTAA
>CASFUN010000012.1 GCA_949298005.1 uncultured Alphaproteobacteria bacterium
AAAATATTTTTATTTTCAATTTCATCAAATTTTAGCAACATAACTATTCCTCAGAAACATTATCAGTAATAACTTCTTGATCATCAACAACACCAGAAAATTCTTCTTCTTCAGAAAGCATTTCTTTTTTACCATTTTCATATATAACAGAAGGGTTATTTTTTACAATAACATTTCGTCTCTTTATAACTTCACTAACGTGTCTAGATCTTCTATCTGCAACATTTTTTGGTGAATTCATATTTTTTAAAGCTTCAAACGTAGCTAATATCATATTGTAAGGATTATTTGTTCCCAAAGATTTAGAAACTATATCTTTAACACCTAAACACTCAAAAACTGCACGCATAGAGCCTCCAGAAATAACTCCAGTACCAGCTGGTGCTGGCCTTAAAATTACATGCCCACATCCATATTTACCATCACAATCATGATGTATAGTTCTACCTTCCTTTAAAGGAACTTTTATCATTGTCTTTTTAGCATTTTCTAATGCCTTATTTCTTGCATCAGCTACTTCTCTAGCTTTTCCTGTACCATAACCAACTCTACCTTTACCATCTCCTACAACAACTAGAGTGGCGAAGGCAAGTCTTTTACCTCCTGTAGTCGTCTTTGAAACCTTATTTACACATATAAGTTTCTCCAACAAATTAGTTACTTCTTTATTCTTGTACATAAATCATTACCATTTGTTAATATTTAAAACTCTAAGCCATTTTCTCTTGCTGCTTCTGCTAACGATTTTACCCTACCTATATACATGTAAGAACCTTTATTAAAAACAACTCTAACAATGTTAGATTTCTTAGCTGTTTTTGCTAATTCAGCACCGACTAAAGCTGCTCTTTCTGTACCATTTTTCCCATTAACATTTTCAGCAACACCTTTGGTTTTTGTAGAAACACAAATCTTCACGTTTCCATCTAAATCAATTATCTGAGCATATATATTTTTATTACTCTTAAAAATATTTAAAATAGGCCTTTTACTTTTATTGTTAGTCTTAACTCTATAAGAGTTTCTAGCTTTTCTTCTATATAATAATTCTCTATTCATAATATATACCTACTTCTTTTTACCTTCTTTTCTTAGGATTTCCTGACCTTGATATTTTATACCTTTACCTTTATAAGGTTCAGTAGTTCTAAATGAAATTATTCTTGAAGCAAATGTTCCAATTCTCCCTTTATCTTCACCTTGTATAACTATCAAGTTTGGTTTTTCAGGAGTAACAGTAATATCGGAAGGAATTTTTACCACTATATCATGACTATAGCCAAGCCCTAAAACTAAAAAATTTTTAGAAACTACAGCTCTATAACCAACGCCATTATATTCCAAAACAACTTTAAAACCATCAGATAAACCATGAACTAAATTATTCAAATTACTTCTATGAAGACCAGAAAAAACAACAGAATCTGTTACATCTTCTTTTTCTCTAACGATCAAACTTTTATCATCAAATAAAACATCAACTTTACTACCAAAATCATAAGTCTTTGTTTTGTTGCCTTTCTTAAGTGTCACAACTGTATCACTAATATCTACTTTTATATCATCGGCAACTTTAATTGGTAATTTCCCTACTCTACTAGTCATAAAAATCCAATTAAAATATTTTTAATAACAATTCACCACCAACATTTAAATGTTTGGCATTATAATCATTTATTACACCTTTTGGAGTAGATAAAATAACAACACCAAGACCATTATAAACGACCGGTATATCTTCAACTTTAGAATAAACTCTTCTGCCAGGTTTTGAAATAACTTCGATTTCTTTTATAACTGGTTGAAGTCCATTATACGCTAAAGTGATTTCAATTATATCAAAACTTCCATTATTATCAACTGAAAAATCTTTTATAAAACCATCTTTCTTTAGAAGTTCCAAAATACCAAGCTTCAATTTAGAACTTGGAGTAATAACTTTTTCTTTTCTAGCCATTTGTCCATTCTTAAGACATGTAACTAGTTGAGATACTGCGTGATTCATAAACTACCTACCAACTTGATTTTTTTAAACCAGGAATTTTACCCCACGAAGCCAACTCTTTTAGCATTATCCTAGAAATACCAAAATAACCATGATAAGCTCTAGGTCTTCCAGTTAAGGCACACCTGTTTCTATACCTAACTTTTGAAGAATTTCTTGGTAATTCAGATAACTTTATCATAGCTGTCACCCTAATTTCAGGAGATAAACTAATATCCTCAGCTACCTTTTTTAATTCAGCTCTTTTACTGCTGTATCTTTCTATTTTCGCTTTTCTTTTTTTATTTTTATCAATTGCACTTACTTTTGCCATATCCTCTCTCTTTTATTTTAAAGGAAAATTTAATTCTAATAACAAAGCCTTACACTCCTCAACAGTCTTTGCACTTGTAATTATATTAACATTCATACCTAGAACTTTATAAGCCTTATCTAAATCAATCTCAGGAAATATTGTATGCTCTTTAATACC
The DNA here is from genome assembly GCA_949298005.1 of uncultured Alphaproteobacteria bacterium. Lineage (GTDB taxonomy): Bacteria > Pseudomonadota > Alphaproteobacteria > Rickettsiales > UBA1997 > CALXRO01. The sequence goes on from CASFUN010000012.1 coordinate 2,478, forward strand.
AAAACTATAATGTCCACTTTGATTGAAATTCTTACTAGATAAACCCCTAAAATCTTTAATTCTTGGCAAAGCTACATAAATCAATCTGGTTAAGAATTCGTACATTCTTTCACCTCTTAATGTAACAATACAAGAAATAGGGGTACCTTCTCTAAGCTTAAAACTTGCAACTGATTTTTTAGCATTAACTAAAACAGCTTTTTGGCCGGCTATCAATGAAAGCTGATCAACAACATATTTTAAAAAGTTATTATCAGCATCAGCAGTCTTAAAAGCTATATTTAACGAAACTTTCTCCAATTTAGGAATTTCAAGTTCATTTTTATAATCAAACTTTTCTTTTAAGTTTTTCTTTACCTTAGTTTGATATAAATCTTTTAAATAAGACATACTAATTACTTACCTTATTACCAGTTTTTTTAAAAATTCTAACCTTCTTTCCATCTTCAACTTTAAAACCAACCCTAGCTGGTTTTCCATTTTCTGTTAGAGACACATTAGAAACATGAACTGGTTTTTCCATTTCAACTATTTGTCCCTGGGAATTAGCTGTTGGTTTTCTATGTTTTTTTACAATATTAACACCAGCAACAAGTACTTTCTGTTCTTTATGGTTAACTGACAAAACTTCTCCAGTTTTACCCTTATCTTTTCCTGTTAATACTATTACGGTGTCACCTTTTTTAATTTTCGCTGCCATATTATAATACCTCTGGTGCCAATGATAATATTTTTGTGAAGTTACCATTTCTCAGCTCCCTAGCAACCGGTCCGAACACCCTAGTACCTACAGGAGTACAGTCCTTATTTACTAGAACGATAGCGTTATCATCAAATCTAATAGTGCTACCATCTTGTCGTTGTATTTCTTTCTTTGTTCTCACAACAACTCCTCTAGCAACATCACCTTTTTTAACTTTTCCTCCAGGAATTGCACTTGTTATTGAAACAACTATAACATCAGCAATTCCAGTAACCATATGATTAGAACCACCTAAAACTTTTATACATCTTGCTGATTTAGCACCTGAGTTATCTGCTACAGTTAAACTGGTTTCCATTTGTATCATGGTCTATTCTCCTTCTTTATTAACAATAACCCAAGTCTTCCTTTTGGAAAATGGTCTTGAAGATTTTATAAAAACTTCATCACCAACTTTTACATCATTACTCTCATCATGAATCATATATTTCTTAAATACTTTAACATACTTTTTGTATATAGGATGTTGTTTAAGAAATGATGCTTCACCAACTACAGTCTTATCACCGGCTTTTTTAATTATTTTAACTTTAATATCATTTTTAGCCATGTTTAGTCCTGACCATTTAATTTAGTAAACGACCTAGCTATGGACTTTCTTGTCTTCTTAAACAAAGAAGTATCCTTCAAGTCGCCGCTAGACTTTTTAATTCTTAAAGAAAGTAACTTCTTCTTAGACTCAACAATTTCTTGTTTTAAATTTTTCTTGTCTTCTTTTAGCATTATCATTCCTTTCTTTAAATTTCTTTAAATAAGTTTAACAACTTTTGTTTTGAATGGCAACTTAGCAGAAGCTTTTTGTAATGCTTCTACTGCTACAGCATCAGATACACCATCAAGTTCAAATAAAACCAACCCTGGCCTTACTTGACACATCCAATAATCAATAGCACCTTTACCGCCACCCATTCTCACACCTAGAGCTTTACTTGTAACAGGAATATGTGGAAATACTCTAATCCACATTTTTCCAGTTCTTTTCATAGTTCTGGTTATACATCGTCTTGCTGCCTCAATTTGGTCAGATCTAAGTCTTCCCGCGTCCAACGATTTTAACGCAAATATACCAAAGACTATAGAAGAACCTGCATTAGCAACACCACATATTCGTTTTCCACCTTTCTGAAAATTTCTATGTTTAGTTTTCTTAGGTAATAACATCTGTATCTCTTACTTCAATAATTATAACACAAAGCATTAAAGTTTTAATCTATCCGTAGTTAAAGTCAATATTTATTTGAAATATCGCGTTATTTTTTATAGATCCAAACCTTAACACCTATAATACCATACGTACAAAGTGCTTCTACATGAGAATAATCAACATTTGCTCTCAATGTATGCAAAGGTATAGAACCTTCTCTATAGGTCTCAGATCTTGCAATATCAACACCATTTAACCTACCAGAAACAGTTATCTTAATTCCTAAGGCACCGTACTTCATAACATTTTGAATTGCTTTTTTAACAACTCTCTTAAAAGCAGCTCTATTTTCAATTTGCTTAGCAATTGACTGAGCAACTAATTCAGCATCTAAATCAGGCTTTTCAACCTCAACTATCTTAATTGCAACATCTTTTTCTTTCATTTTTTGCTGGATATTCTTTTTTATTTTTTCAATATCAGCACCTTTTTTACCTATTATAACACCAGGTTTAGATGTTTTTATCAAAACAGTTACATGATTACCAGTTCTTTCGATAATTACTCTTGCTATAGAACAATTCTTAAAATTCTTCGTGACATAATCCTGTATTTGAAGATCTTTTATAAGATTTTCTCTATAATTTTTATCTTCATACCAAACAGAACTCCAATTATTGTTTAAATTTATTCTAAAACCAACTGGATTTACCTTCTGACCCATACTTATTCCTCCATCTCGGTTAAAACAATTCTAAGATTGCAAAAAGGTTTTAGAATTCTAGTTCCTCTACCTCTAGCTCTAGCGGCAAATCTTTTCATAACAAAAGCCTTACCCACATCGATTCTATAGATAAATAACTTATCTATATCCATACCGTGGTTGTTCTCAGCGTTTGTCATAGCTGATTTCAACAAATTTTTAACAGCCTTAGCAGACCTTAAATTACAAAAGGTTAACTGTTTCATTGCTTCTTCGACAGGCATACCTTTTATAGCTCTGGTAATCTTACTCAATTTAAGTGGACTTGTTTTTAAGTTACTTAAATAAGCATTTGCATATTTTTTATTTTCAGTCATACCATAACCTATTTTTTAACTTCTACTTTTCTGTTGCCAGAATGTCCATGGAAGGTTCTAGTTGGTGCAAATTCTCCAAATTTGTGTCCAACCATATCTTCTGAAACTAAAACTGGTACAAACTTCTTACCATTATAAACAGCGAAACTTAGACCAACAAACTGTGGCAATATAGTCGACCTTCTCGACCATGTTTTTATAACAGGTTTCTTTGGATCTTCAGAAGCTGCTTTAGCTTTTTTAATTAAAAATCCATCTACAAATGGAATTTTCCAAGCTGATCGTGTCATATTATACTACCTCTTACTTTTTATGACGACTTTTTACTATAAATCTATTAGATGGTTTACTCTTCTTTCGAGTCCTACCACCTCTAGCACATACACCGGTTGGTGACACAGGTATTCTACCACCCCTTGTCCTACCACCATGTGGGTGATCAACAGGGTTCATAGATTCACCTCTAACGCTAGGTCGTATACCCAACCATCTACTTCTTCCGGCTTTACCTAATTTTTGGTTCTTATTATCGGAATTACTTACCGAGCCAACAGTTGCTAAACAATCTAATAAGAACATTCTAGTTTCACCTGATTGCAATCTAATTATAGCATAACCATCATCTTTACCAGCAAGTTGTGCAAATGTTCCAGCACTTCTAGCAATTCTAGCACCAGCTCCTGGCTTGCTTTCTATATTATGTATTGTTGTACCAATAGGCATAACCATAAGTGGCATAGCATTTCCTGGTTTTATATCTAACAATTTTCTAGAAGAAGATATTTTATCTCCAACTTTTAGTCCTTCTGGTGCTATAATATATGAAAACATACCATCAGAATACTTAATTAGAGCAATATAAGCAGTTCTATTAGGATCGTATTCTATCCTTTCAACACTAGCTAAAACATCATACTTACTTCTCTTAAAATCAACAAGTCTATATGACTGCTTGTGTCCGCCACCTCTTCTCCTTACGGTGATATGCCCATAATTATTTCTGCCAGCTTTACTATTTTTAGATGTAACCAATATTTTTAGTGGACTACCTTTCCACAAGCTATCCTTATTAACTAATTTTAAACCTCTTGTTGAAGGCGTAACAGGTTTAAATTCTTTCATAACCATAATTATTTACCCTCCAATTTTGTTAAGTCTATCTGTTGGCCTTTTTTCATAGTTACAACAGCCTTTCTAACGTCGCTTTTTTTACCAACTTTGCCTTTAAATTTCTTAACTTTTCCTTTTGTATTAATAATGTTAATTTTAACAACATTAACACCAAAAATTTCTTCTACAGCCTTTTCAATATCTGTCTTTTTAGCAGAAGCCAATACTTCAAAAGTAAATTTATTATCGGATGCTTGTAAGTTAGTTTTTTCAGTTACAACTGGAGAAACTATTATATCATAAATATAACCTAAACTCATTATAATACCTCTTTAAGTTTATTTAATGACTTTCTATCAAGTAACAAATAGTTAAAATCTAAAAGATCATAAACATTAAGTGCATTACTCAACAAATTTTTATAGTTGTATAGATTTCTCAGAGACAAACCAAAATTTTTGTATTCATCTTCACAAGCTACCAATGCCCTATTTATATTTTTATCTTTAAATTTCTTATCCAACTTTTTAGTACTTAATTCCATATCTTCCATTCCTTCAATAAGAATAACTCTACCATTTCTTATTTTATCTCTTAAAACATAACTTAATGCTTTTTTAACTATTTTTTTAGGAATAGAAAATTCAAAATCCCTTGGTTGTGGACCAAAACAAGTTCTACCACCAACAAATTGAACTGCTCTTTTTGAACCATGCCTAGCACCACCAGTACCTTTTTGTCTAACTATCTTTTTTGTTGAACCAGATACTTCAGACATCAATTTAGTCTTAGCTGTACCAGCTCTACTTTTAGCCATTTGCCATTTAATAACATAAGGTACACATTTTTTACCATCTTCGGTTTCAAAATCAAAACCATCTATATTTTCAGAGGATTCTTTCAAATTATTCAAATTTAAAACTAATAATTGCATATCACCTCCTACACATTAGATGTTTTAATAACAAGTTCTGCCCCTTTACATCCAGGAACAGCACCTTTAACACAGATGACATTATCATCATTCTCAATTTTGATAATTTCAAGATTTTTAACCGTAACTTTTTCAGAACCCATATGTCCAGCCATTTTTTTACCTTTTATGACTTTGCCTTCTCTTCTTTTTGTACCGGTTCCACCTATAGATCTATGAGATATAGAAACACCATGAGCCGCTTCCAAACCACCAAAACCATGTCTTTTCATAGCTCCAGCAAAACCTTTTCCTTTAGATATTCCAGTTACATCAACAATAAAACCTTCTTTTAGAACATTAAGACCAATAAAATCACCTATATTAAATTCACTACCTTTACTAACTTTAAAAGTTTTCATATTATTATAAGCTTCTAGATTTTTTTTCTTGTAGAAGCCAAGCACTGGTTTTTTTATTCTTTTTTCAGTTTTTTTATCTTTACCATATGAGATAGTTATATGATTAAAATCTTTATCTTCATACTTTTTAAAATCACTAATCAAACTCTCATAAATTTTTATTAAAGTAACAGGTATAACTTCACCATTATTGGTGTAAATTCTACTCATACCTAACTTTTTACCTACAACAGCTGTCATTACTCGTTACCTCCATTTAGAGAAATCTTAATATTGACACCAGCTGACAAATTCAGCTTCATTAAAGCTTCTACAGTTTTTGGTGCAGGTATTATTATTAATAACCTCTTTAGAGATTTAATTTCATACTGCTCCATGCTCCTTTTATATATATGAGGAGATCTGATAACTGTAAACTTTTTTCTATTTGTAGGAAGTGGTATAGGACCAATTACTGTCGCTCCAGTTCTTTTAACCGTACCAACTATCTCCTGAACAGCCTGACTAAGTATGTTAGCATCAAATGCCTTCAGGACAATCCGGATTCCTTCTTTTTCTTTCATTGTCTTTTATAATTAATATTTATTAAAATTTGTCTGAAAATCAGACTAAAAAATATCGAAATGAGAGGTTCACATATGAACATCATTATTAAGACTAGTATTGAGTGTAAAGTTTTTGATTTTAAAGTCAACGGACTCTATTAGTTTAAATAAACTATAAATTATATAACTAATAAACATAGTTCTATTGACAAATTCTATACTAGACATATACTGCTTATTAGCAAGTTAATATAAATTAATCTAAATTTAAAATGAAAAGAACAAAAATAGTAGCAACAATAGGCCCAAAATCTGAAAGCAAAGAGATAATTAAGAAATTATCAAAATCTGGAGTAAACGTTTTTAGATTGAATTTTTCCCACGGAACGTACGAAGAACATGGAGCCAAAATTGATAACATAAGAGAAACACATTCTCAATGCGCGATAATGTTAGATACAAAAGGTCCAGAAATAAGAACAGGAGAAGTAAGAGACAAATTATTTTTAAAAGTTGGTGATAAATTCACTATGACCATAAACAAAGGTATTTATGAAGACACTGGAAAGATAAGCGTAAATTACAAAGATTTCATAAAGGATGTTGAAGTTGGTGATGTCATAGTTTTTGATAGTGGAGTAATGCTTGCAAAGGCACTAAAAAAAACCAAAACAGACATAGACTTTGAAGTTATTGAAGGACGTACAAATATAACAACTAAAAGACACATAAATCTTTTTGGTAAACCAGTTTCTCTCCCAACAATTACAGAACAAGATTGGAAAGATATAGATTTTGGTATCAGTAAAAATATAGATATGATAGCATTATCATTTGTAAGAACAGGAAAAGATGTTAAAAGTTTAAAAGAATACTGTGCTTTAAAAAAACATAGTAGTATTCAAGTCATCTCAAAAATAGAAAACTTTGAATCTACACAAAATTTAGAAGATATAATAATGGAAAGTGATGGTATTATGGTAGCTAGAGGAGACTTAGCGTGTGAAATTCCATTCTCAAAGGTACCAGCTATTCAGAAAAAAATTATTGCTTTATGTTCATACTATAAAAAACCGGTTATAGTAGCTACCCAAATGTTATTATCTATGGTTGAAAATATTCAACCAACAAGAGCAGAAGTTTCCGACGTAGCTAATGCTGTTTTTGAGCATGTTGATGCTATAATGACATCAGATGAAACCACAAAAGGTAGTGATCCAGTTAATGTTATAAATGTTATGTCAAAGATAGCTATTGACACCGAAGAAGAAATATACTCTTGCTGTTGTGAAGATGATTGTGAGTGTAATTCTGATTCTATTACTTGTTGTTCTTGTAGAAACAATATAATTCCTATACTTTCCGAATATGTAGAAAATGTTGATGCTATAGTTGTGGTTAGCAATAATCCTAAATATGTTAACAGTGTTTCAAGTGCAAGAATGGATACACCAATAATATCATTTTCTAGCGACCAAACATTAGTTAATAACCAAAATCTAGTTTGGAATACATTACCTAATTTTATAAATATATGTAACAATTGGAGCAAAAATTTAGAACTAGTTGAAGAAAAACTAAAAAAAGATTTTAAGAACTTTAAAAATTTCTTAATAGTTTTTGAAATGGATGGTAACTTAACCTTACAAATCAAAAATTTTAGTGTAAGTAAAAAAAAGAAATAGTTTTTTATTAATTTATAATGTGTTATCATATTATTGAATTTGACTGGTAGGATACTATGACGCTATCTGGACTTGATATAAGTCTAATTACAATATTATTATTGTTCTCATTTATAGGTTTGATAAGAGGGTTCATAAAAGAGTTATCTTCTATAGTTAATTGGGTAGGCTCATTCTATCTCACAGCAACAACTAAGCCAATAGTTTTACAAAAGATAGAGAATAGAGTTAATATCCCATTGCTGCCAGACCTAATTACAAATATTGTACTATTTATATTATATATGATCGTATTATCTATTTTCATGAACTTTATAGTCAACAATATTAAAAAAATATTGCCAACTTCTACAAATAGTTTTTTAGGTTTTATACTTGGCAGCTTAAAAGGCATATTAGTTTCTATGTTTATTTTAACAGGCATGAATATAGTGAATGAAAATTCCAGTAAAAAGATTAAAATATTGGAAAATTCTATGTTATATAACTATTCTGGCAAATCAAAAAATGGCATATTCAATAATGTAATTGAATCACTACTTGGCAATTTTTTAAAAGAAATACAAAAAAACGAAGCTAAAAAAATTATTGAAGATAGCTTGAAAGAAAAAAATATAAATAATAAAAATAACAGTGAAGACATGGAGAAATTATTAAATATATTAGTTGATTAGCAAGTTTTATTAAAAATATCTACTAGGAATGCAAGAGAATTTAATACAAAAAACATTATATAATATAGAAGCAGAACAGATAATATTAGGCAAGATAATATCTAACAATGACTACTATTCTAAAGTTAGCGATTATTTAAAAGAAGAATATTTTTACGAATTGGCTCACAGAATAATATTCAAGCATATTACAGAAACAATACAAAAAACCTCTATAATAGCTGATAGTGTAACTCTTAAAAACTTCTTTGAAAATAATGAAATACTAGAATCTATAGGAGGTACTAATTATCTTTCAATAATCTTAAGCAAAAGTAGTGGAATATTTGACGTTGTTAGTTATGCAAAAATAATACAAGACTTAGCAATAAAAAGAAATTTAGTACTTATAAATGAAGAAACTGTTTCTAATATTTACAATAGTGATAAAAATACAATCGCTTTCGAAGAAATTGAAGTTTTAGAAGGTAAGATATTTGAAATAAGTAACAACATTGAAACTAATAAGGGCTTTCTAAATATATCAAACGTCCTTGATGAAACTATAAGCAATATAGACATAGCCAAAAAAAGAGAAAGTCATATAAGTGGAATTCCATGTGGATTTATAGATTTAGATAGGATACTTGGTGGATTACAAAAATCAGACCTTATAATAATTGCTGGCAGGCCTTCAATGGGAAAAACAACTTTAGCTATAAATATCGCTTATAATGCAGCTAAAGAATTTTTGAAGGAATATAATAAAACTGGAATCAAAAAATCAGTTGGTTTTTTCTCGCTTGAAATGCCAAATACACAGATAAGTGCGAAAATATTGTCGTTAGAAACTAATTTAGGTACAGATAGATTTAGAAAAGGAGAAATTACTGATAAAGAATTTATTAAAATAGCAGAAAAATCAAATGAAATTTCAAAGGTACCATTATTCATAGACGATACTGCAGCGCTTAGCATATCATCAATAAAAACTAGAACTAGAAGATTAGTCAAAAAAGAGAATGTTGGCTTAATCGTTATAGACTATTTGCAATTAATAAAAGGTGTAGCTGAAAGCTCAAAAACTAACAGAGTTTTAGAAATATCCGAAATTACTCAAGGATTAAAAGCAATCGCTAAAGAATTTAATATACCAATAATAGCACTTTCTCAACTTTCTAGATCAGTTGAGCAAAGAGAAGATAAAAGGCCTCAATTATCTGACCTTAGAGAATCTGGCTCTATAGAGCAAGATGCTGATGTTGTAATGTTTGTATATAGAGAGTCATATTATGAAGAAAGAAAAAGACCAAATATTGAAGAAATTGATAAAATGAAAATCTGGCAAACCAATATGGATAGAATTAGAAATAAGTCTGAGATTATAATAGCAAAACATAGGAATGGCCCTATAGGGAATATAGAAATGTATTTCAATCCAGATATTTCTAAATTTGATGATTATATTGGGCTTAATGACATTTAAAAACAATTTAGTATATTTCGAGTAATAGTTTAAACTTAACTAAACCTATCTTGTAAAAACATTTTCTAATCCTCTGTCTAATTTTGTGCTTAAATCATCAAATGCTCTATCTAGTCTTTTTGAAATACTAGGTTCACCATAGATAGTATTTTCAACTTTTCTGTTTATATTTTTAAAAACTTTTTTACACTTTTCATTTAAAGTCGTAAAAAATTTCAGCCCTCTTTACAAGATCATTTACTCTCTTATTTAAATTATCAAAAAATGATGACATAAAAGCTCTTTTAACTTTAATTTATAATAAAACCCTCTTCAATCCAATAAGGATTGTAAGAATAACAAATAACCTGACTATCTTATAAAAATCTATTTTATCACCAGGTTTTATAAGTAGTATTCTCCTAAAAAAATCTTTTGTATTTTGCTTTTTTTCACTTGTCTTTACCTTTTCTAATTCCTCTTCTGAAAGAGATGAATAATATTGTTCTTTCTCGTATTCTCTGATGAGTTTTGTATCATACTCTGGATGTTTTTTTAGAGCTTTTTGTATAAAAAATATATCCAAAAAACCAACAAGAACCATAGCTAAATCACACAAACGTTTTGTAAATTTACATAAGCTAAATTTATAGATTAATAGAAAGTATAAAATACATGGAACCATACACCAATATACTAGCAAATTATTAAGCTTTTCTTCCCCCTCCCTACAGCGTCTATACGAATCACTGATTATTCTAAAAAGTTTAGCTAAATTTAATTTTAAAAAATTCCAAACTTTTTTAAAAAAATTGGATAAAAGCAAAAGGAATTTCTCTTTCATTTTTTGTTTAAAAACAACTACTATCATAATAAATAATAAATTATCTCAAGTCAAGTTTATATTGAATAATAATCAATTTGCTTTAAAAAATATAAGATAATCATAGGTATAATAGAAAAAATATATAATTTAATTGCTAAACAAAATAATAAAGCAAAAAATGATATTAATATTGTATTTTTATTTCCAAAAACCAGGTACTCATTAAAATATGGAACTAAATTTAAAACTACACCTTTAATTTTACTTTGCATAAGAATAACCATAAAATATAAACTTATATAGGTAACAATCGAAAATGTTACAAGTTTTATAATAAAAATAATTTTATATTCTTTCATCAGTTTAGACTTATCAGAATCAGTAAAATTAACCTCTATAAAATCACCATATGGAATCAATCTATTATCTTCCACTTTACCAAAAAATGATATATAATCTGGTGAAAAAATTTCATAAATAAGTTATCATAACATCACCGACTTCTGGATTTTCATAATCATACCCATTAAATAGAATATTTATCTATTACCTGAAATCTATCGGTATCATTTTGAGCAATTTTTCTTTCCTTGGCAGCAACATAAGAATCAAGATCTTTATATGTTTCCTCTTCTTCATATTTTATATTATATGATTTTTTTATTGGAGCTCCACGAAAGACAACATCTGTATTTTTAAACTCGAGTTTTTTGAGCTTTATTTTATCCTCAAAATATACTTGGTCTAATTCATAACTATCTTTTTTTGTTATTATATTCTCTGGAAATATAATTTTCACTTTTATAAACCCCAGCATTTTTTTGATAATTACTTTTCTTCTTATCATGAAATTTTTTGGAATCTATAAAATTACTAGCCCATTCTTTTTTATATGTATAAACATAAGTTCCTGTTTTATTCATTAGTTTTTTGCTTTCAATCCATTGATAAATCTTAACGGTTTTTCTTAAAGCTAACACATTATTAATTTCAATATCTATTAAATCATCTTTAAAATTTACCTTATTTTTTATTTTGTCTTTTATGAATGAAATTTGATCTGGATTTTTCGTAAATCGTTAATTTTTCCAGTTTCATTAGACATTTTTACTGTAGCTATTATAGATAAAACTATAAGAAATAAGAATAACAAGAATTGAAAAATATTCTTAAGCACGTTTATAATGTTTATTTACAAATCACTTCTAATTTTCCGCATTGTTTTTAAAAATTCAAGTTTAATTATACTTCCTAACTATTATTTTTAGAATATTTTGCAGAAAAAAAACATTAAATTGTGAATATTATTCAAAATATACAAAAACTCATATATACTTTAGTATCAAATAATACACAAAATATTAAAGTTTATTCTTGCTCAAACAAGGATATTAAATTTCCATACATAATACTTGAATTAGATAAAATTAAAAATGAAGAAAATTTCATAAATAAAAGATATTATACATGGATAAACATAAAAATATTTGATAAAAATGAAACTAACACAAAGATAATCGAAATATCCAATGAAATTGAGGAAAATATAATGAAATTATTAAATGTTAAAATAGAAAATTTTACAATTATAGACATAGTATATGAAAATAATTCGTTAGAAATGTACAATGGTCTAAATTCAGTTTGGAATAATAATCTAAAGTTTAAATTTACTATTAATGAAGTAAACGACAAATGATGTACAGAAGAATCAAAATGAAATTTTTAAACTTAAAAAACTAATAATCTTACTTTTAGATTTTTTAGAATCTCATCTTAAGAATGAAAATACCATTGAAAATCAAGAATTTTTAAGCTTAGTTATAGGTAAAAAAGAAAGTATTATTTCAGCAATTTGCAAATTAGGAAATTTGCTTCTAAAAATAAATTTAAATGAACCAAAAAATCTTGATAATATTAGTAATATCGAGAAAATAGATATAGAATTATTAGAAGATTATATTAAAAAAATAAAAAATGATATTGATAATTAAAACTTTTGTATAATAATTACATTAATTATTAACAAAGCACTATTTTTATGAAAAAAATGTTAGCTATTATTTTTTCATTATTTTTATTAACATTAAGCAGTAGTACCGTTATGGCGAGTGGCGATAGTAGCAATGAAAAAGAAGGCCTCACAGAAACACTCAACACAAGTATTACTATGGAAGCACTGATTTGTAATGTATTAGGCTTTTTAACTGGTGGTGTTGGTAAAGCATTAGCAGCATTCGCTTGTATGGGTATAGCATTAGCCTTCTTAGGTGGCAAAGTTTCTTGGACTTTAATACTTACATTCTCATTAGGTATGGCCTGTATATTTGGTGCTCCAACTATAATTAAAGCATTCACTGGTGGCGATGCTGCTTGTTCAGATTTTAATAAATAAACAACAAGTTTAATTTTTATTTAACATTTTCTTTTTTTAAACATGATTAGAGCTCCAATTACTATCAAAGGAAGAGAAAGAAGTTGTCCAGTAGTTATATTACTGAATACAAAGCCAAGTTGATAGTCAGGTTCGCGAAAAAATTCACAAATAATTCTCAATAGGCCATAGAATATCAAAAATACAGATGAATTTAAGCCAAGTGTTCTTAATTCATCTTTTTTTGTTACGAGTAACATTATTACAAATAAGATAATTCCTTCAAGAGATGCTTCATATAACTGACTTGGATGTCTAGCAAGATTATCAGCAGTAGGAAATATCATACCCCAGGGAGCATTTGTAGGTCTGCCATACAGTTCAAGATTTATAAAGTTTGCTAATCTTCCAAAGAAAAGCGCTATCGGAACTGAGATTGAAATAACATCAGTAAGTCTCAAAAAATTTATTTTATACTTTCTACAAAGATAATGAGTTGCTAGTATAACACCTAAAAGACCACCATGAAATGACATTCCTCCTTCCCATATAGCAAATAGTTTTAATGGTGACTTTATTATCTCTTTAATATTATACATAAGACAATATCCAATTCTCCCTCCAAGTACAATCCCTAAAACTTCATAAAAAATTAAATCGTCATAAAATTTGTCATCACCAAGTTTCAGACTAAATTTTTTGTTATAATATTTTGTGAACTTAAATACAGAAATAACACCAGCTATATAAGCTAAAGAGTACCATCGCACATTTAAGCTACCAATACTAATTGCATTCGGATTAAAAAATGGCAAAAATATTTGTAACACTTATTTTTTCTCCATTTTAGACCTGTATCTAATCATTCCTTGTTCAACATTTTTTTGTTGAATCCTAGAAATAGCTATAGTTCCATCATTAACATTATTTGTTATAACACTACCTGCTGCCGTCATGGCATTATCACCAATCTCAACTGGTGCAATCATGATAGTATTAGAACCGACAAAGGAATTATTACCAATTTTTGTCTTAGATTTTGTATATCCATTATAATTGCATGTTATTGTACCAGCACCAATGTTTGTATTATCACCAATTTCAGTATCTCCTATATAAGTTAAATGATTAACTTTTGTTCCAACTCCTACAATAGATTTCTTAATCTCGCAAAAATTGCCTATTTTACAATTTGATTTTAATACTGTTTCCGGTCTTATTCTTGCAAATGGTCCAATTGTAACATTATTTTCAATCTCACAATCTTCTAAATATGAAAAAGCTTTAATTGTGGTACCACTTTTGATCTTAACACCATTTAAAAATATAACATTTGGCTCAACAACAACATCATTTTCTATTATGGTATCATAAGAAAAGTATGTTGTATTTGGATCTTGAAGTGTCACACCAGCATTCATGAATTCTTGTCTTTTTCGGTCTTGATATATCCTTTCAGCTATCGAAAGTTCATTTCTGGAATTAACTCCCATAACTTCTTCTTCAGTCGCTATATTATATACGCATTTAAGTTTTAAACTGTTTGCTATTTTTATAATATCAGTAAGATAATATTCTTCACTCGCATTTTTATTATCAACTTTATATAATAATTCTTTTAGTAATTTAGCGTTTTTAATTACATATATTCCAGCGTTACATAATGTATTTTTTCTTTCTTGTTCGGTAGCATCTTTAAATTCAACTATATCAATAAGATTATCATTTTTATCTAATTTAAATCTACCATATCTACTATTTATATCTTTTACGTAAAAGCCAAGTGCAATAATTGATGCATTTTCATTATCAAGCTTCTGAATCATATCTAAATATGTTTCAGGCCTTACCAACGGCATGTCACTGTATGTTATCAGTATCGAACCCGTAAAATCTGTTATGGAGTTTATGGCTACTTTTGTTGCATCTCCTGTACCTTTTCTTTCTTTCTGTATAACAAATTTACAATTGGAATCTAAACATTTTCTCATACTTACAATATTTTCTTCAGATACAACAACAATAGCCTCTCTTACATTAATCTTGGCTATAGTTTTAGTAATATGTGAAATCATTTCTAAGCCAGCAATTTTATGCATTGGCTTTGAAATATCCGACTTCATTCTTGTACCTTTTCCAGCTGCTAATATTATCGCCGATAAATCTTCATTCATAGTTAAATACATTCATTCATAAAAATTCTTCTTGAAAAAACTAAAATACTATATATTCTTATAGTATCTCGTAACAACAGTGCTATGATAATGTCAGTATCAATTTTAATTTCAAGTGCAGTTATATGTTTAATTATAAATACAGTACTAGATATTCTAAAACCTTCCAATCAAGAAAATAAAAAAAGTAACGATGACTCATATAATGGAGATTCTATTACAACAGATAGTAATTTAGTTGATAAAATTGATGAAATTAGTACAAAAATAAATGACATTTTTAAAGTTCTTAAAAACGACAATACAAAAAATGCAATAACAGAAACAAATACATATATAAAAGCTACCATAAATGAAATTACAGTAGTGAAAAAAACCGTTGATAAGATTTTGAATACCGAAAGCAACAGTTACGAAACACAATTACTAAATTTAGAGAATAAAATAGATGGAATCAGAGAAGAATTTCTTGAAAAATTTAACAGTTTTGAAAGCTTGATAAATTCCATAAAACCAGTAGCAACAGAATTACCAAAACCTGAAGAAGAAATAGAAATACCTGACGAAATTACAGAATCTGTCGTTGAAGAAACTGAAGAAAAAGAAGAAGATAATAGAGAGAATAAATCAACAGTAGAACAAGAAGCCCAAGAAACAGATGAAGAAATAGATAGAGAGTTTAATCCTGGTGAAATTGATTTAGAAACAACACCCATTGAAACCATTGTTGAAGAACAAAAAATAGATGAAAAAACAGATATTATGGATAATTTTTTAGAAGAAGATAACTCTGAAAGCATTGAAGAAAAATTAGAGGAGACAGAGGAACAGAATAAATTAGTTGAAGAAAATACTTCTAAAAATATTGAAGAAACTGAAGAATCAATAGAAAACAATGAAGAAACTAAAGAAGATAATAATGAAATAGATATAGAAGATGAGGAAGAAGATGATGAAGAGGATATAGAAAAAGAAAATGATGAAAATAAAGAAAAGGAAGAGGATAAAAATAATGAAGAAGATATAGATGATACAGTAAACAATACGGAAGATGAAGAACTTAAAGAAGAAATAGAAGAGGAAAAACAACAAGATGCAGAAGAAAAAATTGAGTCTGAAAATGTTCCCGAAGAAGATTTAGCTACAAAAATAAAAAAACTTAAAGAAAAACTTAATGCTACGGTAGATAATCAATAATTATGAAATTATGCCAGATAAATTTGATAAAAATCCTTGGAATGACGAAAAAGAGGAAAATAATATAAACAAAGATAATCATAATAATAATGTAAAAAAAATTATTTCAATTAAAATAGACATTTTAAATATCATATTCTTTTCCTTAATATTGTGGTTAGCTTGCGGATTTTGCAAAATAAATACGAATCAAAAAGGCGTAGTTCTTTACTTTGGTAAATTTTACAAGATTATAAATCCAGGTCTTAACTATATGTTACCAACGCCTATTGGAAAACTTTACAGAATTCCGGTCACAAATATAAATAAAGAAGAGTTTGGTTTCAGAACTAAAAATAAATCACAAATAAATGTTAATAATGAAAGTCTCATGTTAACTGGAGATGAAAACATAGTTGACATAGATTTTGAAGTTCAATGGCGTATTAATGATGTTAAAAATTACCTATTTACTATACAACAAAATAGATTAACCATAAGAATGGCAGCTGAAAGCGCAATGAGAGAGATTATCGCAAAAAGAAAAATAGATGATGCTTTAGCAGGAAAAAAATCTGATATAGAATACGAAGTTAAAGAGTTATTACAGTCTATATTGGATAACTATTCAAGCGGTATAGAAATCGTATTGGTACAACTACTGAGAGTCGATCCACCAGTTGAAGTAATAGATGCTTTCAGAGACGTGCAAACAGCAAAAGCTGATAAGGAAAGACTAATAAATGAAGCAGAAACTTATAGAAATGATATATTGCCAAAAACAAGGGGGGAAGTAGAGGAAATATTGAGACAGGCTGAAGGTTACAAAGAAAGTATTATTTCTAAAGCAGAAGGTGAATCATCTAGATTTTTAAAAATATATACAGCTTATCTGCAAAATCCAACTATAACTAAAAAAAGACTTTATCTTGAAAGTATGGAATTAGTTATGAAGGATATAGACAAAATTTTTATAGATAAAAAACTTTCGAATGGTCTTTTAAAACATATAAATATTGATAGTGGTAATAGTTATGAAAAATAAAAACTCAATATTTTTTTTAATATTATTTTCATTATTATTACTAGTAAATTCAGTATTTATTGTACATCAAACAAGACAAGCAATAGTATTACAATTTGGGAAACCAGTAAGAGTAATAAAAAGTGCTGGACTTCATATAAAAATACCATTTATAGAGAATATCGCCGAGTTCGATAATATGTTATTGGATTTAATGGTAAATGATAAAGAAGTTATAGCTTTAGATCAAAAAAGGTTGATAGTAAATGCATTTGCAAAATTCGTTATTGAAGATGCTGTTAGATTCTACAATAGCTCAAGTTCTGGTAGAGATCTAGTCTTGCAGTTAAATAATATATTAGAATCAAGCTTAAGGCAAGTTGTCGGTAGCTTTAACATGTCAGATTTATTATCTGAAAAAAGGTCTTACATAATGCAAAATATAGAGGATGAGACTAATAAAAAAGTTAAGGAACATGGAATAAAGATTGTTGATACAAGAATAATAAGAGCTGATTTACCAAAAGAAAATAGTGAAGCTATTTTTAAAAGAATGCAAACTGAGAGAAATTTAGAAGCTAAACAAATTAGGTCAGAAGGTGAAGAAGAATCTAAAAAAATAATTGCTATTGTTGATAAAGAACGAACAATAATGTTAGCTCAAGCTAGAAAAGAAGCTGAACTTCTAAAAGGCGAAGGTGAACTCATAGCAGCTAATATTTATAACAAAGCCTTTGGTAAAGATCCTAACTTTTATGAATTTTATAAAACTACGGAAATTTATAAAAATACAATTTTTAAAGATAATAGTAGAGTTATAATTAGCCAAGAAAATCCAGTATATAAAAATTTAATTGGAAATTAATGAATAAAAAATGCATTATTCTTATATTCTTTTCTGTTTTCAGTACAAAAGTTTTTGCTGTTATTCCAGATTGGTATAATGAACCAACAAAAGATACAGACATTCATTTCTACGGTACAGGCAGTGGTTTGAGTATAAATGAAGCAATAGCTGTAGCTTTACATAATATATCCAATAGACTAACATCTAACAATAATAATTTAAGAGTAAATTTCCCAAATTATGAACTAGAAAAAGTTGAGAAAGATGGCAAATACTTTTATATCATACTAAATGTTGCAAAAGCGGAACTATTTAGTCAACAAATCAAGGATTTAGAAGATATTAACAAAAGAATAAAAGATAATATTGATTTTTTAGAGGATAAAAATAATTTTATTAAAATAACGAAATTTGTTGAAATTGATAATATCATAGTAGAAGCTAAAAATAAACTAAAAACAATTAAACTTATAGATAAATTTGATGATAGAGAATATAATAAATTTTATGATTCTATAGAAAAAGAAAGAAATAAACTACTAAAAAATTTTAAAATCAAGATAGTATTTTTAGATGAAACAATAATTGATATTACAAATAGTATATTCGCATTATTAGAAAATAATAATATTGAAATAACTAATGAGTCAGATAACATTTTATATATCAGTACAGTAACAAAAAAAGAACAGATAAATGGGAAATTTTTTATGACAGTAATTTTTCAATTTAAATTAGTCTGCAACAGCAAACTAGCTAACTACAGTAGCTATAACTACAGTTCGCATTCAATTGTAGATTTTAATGAAGCTATGAAAAATAGTATTAATAAATTTAAAAAAGATATTATTAACGATCGAATAAAGTTCCCTTATTATGAATAAAAATATTTTTAACTTTTCTATAATAGTGTTATTTCTATTTTCTTGCTCACCAACAATAAAAGATTTTGATAAATTCAAAACTCAACCACTTAAGATGGATAAATATTTACCTGAAAAGGAATCTTTAAAAAAGAATAAAATTGTTGTAGCGATATTAGATTTTTGTACAACCAATTCTCTAATAGCTAACAACTTAGGTCTTGGTAATATTATTTCTTCAAAAATAGAAAATGTTTTAGTCAAAAATAGAAATATACAAATTCTTGACAGGAAAATTGCAAATAAGCTAAAGGGATATATTAAAGATGGAAATTTAAAAACTATACCAAACGATGTGTTAGGAAATATATCATTAGACTATATAATAACAGGTTCTTTTGATAAAGCAGAGACATCAAAGAGATACGTAAATAAATTGACTGGTAATGTAATAGGCGGAATTTTAATAAACACAACCAATTGTGGTAATAGTAAATCATGTGAGACCGGTAGAAATATAGGTAATGCTATGAATGTTGCAGACACTATCGTAAATCCTGGCTATTGGATATATAACGGAGAAGTTACTGGTAATATAAAAATTTATGATGTTTCAACTATGCTCTTAATAGAATCTATCACATTTAATGGTAGTAGTGAAATGGTAGAGGATGTTAGCCTATTAGCTAACAACAACAGAAATAAAAATGGAAATATTTCTGCCATAATAAAACATGCTCTTGATGATTCTCTAATTACATTTAAAAATAGATTACATAGTATTTTCATTTACAATGGATATATTCTGGAAAAAAGAGCATATGACGGTAAAACAATATTTAGGATAAACCTAGGTTCAAACGACGGTTTAGCTATGGGTGACAAATTTAAGGTTTATAGCATAGAAAACAATTATAACCCAATAACAGATGAAAATACTCTGGAAGAAATAGAAATTGGTACAGGAGTTGTTAGTAATATAATATCTCATAATAATGCCTGGGTAATCATTGATGATAAAAAGACAATAGACAAAATAAGATTAGGTAATATAGTAAAAATTAAAAAATAGGAAATATTTATGGAAGAGCTAGTAAAACTTATATTCGGAAATGATCTACCATCTGTTGACAATATATTTGATAAATATAAAACGAGACAGTTAGAAAATGGACAAAAAGTAACTAGGTTTGCCCCTAGTCCAACAGGTTTTATTCATATAGGTAACTTATATTCGGCACTTGTTGATGAAAGAGTAGCTCATATTTCCAATGGAATTTTCTTTTTAAGAATAGAAGATACAGACGAAAAAAGAGAAGTACTTGGAGCAGTTGAAAAAATTATTAGTGCTTTAAATTATTTCGATATCAAATACGATGAAGGAACAGATGGTACAATTAATATTGGTAGTTACGCACCATATAAACAAAGTGAAAGAAGGGAAATTTACAAAGCATTTATTAGAGATTTAATGGAAAGAGGTTTAGCTTATCCTTGTTTCTGTACAGAAGATGAGCTTGAAACTATAATTAATCAACAGAAAGCGCAGAATTGCCAAAGACTGGGTTATTATGGTAGTTGGGCAAAATATAGAAATTTTCCAATTGAAGAATCGGTAAAAAAAATAAAACAAGGTGAAGAATATGTAATTCGCTTCAAATCAAATGGCAATTTCAACAAAAACATAGTCATAAATGATGTTATAAGAGGAAATAAAGAGTTTCCAGAAAATGATTTGGATATTGTAATAATGAAGAAAAACGGCTTACCAACTTATCATTTCGCACATGTCGTTGATGATTTTCTGATGGGAACCAATTTAGTAATAAGAGGTGATGAATGGTTACCATCTTTGCCGCTACACATACAATTATTTCAAGCCATGAAGTGGAAACCACCTAAGTACGCACATATTTCTCCATTATTAAAGATTGATAATGGAACTAAGAGAAAATTAAGTAAAAGAAAAGATCCAGAAGCTAATGTAGAATATTTTGATAAGTTAGGCTATCCAAAAGAAAGTGTAATTGAATATCTACTAAATTTAGCAAATTCTAGTTTTGAAGGTTGGAGGAAACAAAATCCTAATAAAAGTTATTTGGATTTTCCATTCGATATAAAAAAAATGAATATAAGTGGTGCATTATTTGATTTTGTCAAACTTGATAGTGTTAGTAGAGATGTTATATCAAAAATGAATACTCTAGAAGTATATTCTAATGTGTTGGCATGGGCTAAGAAATACGATAAAATTTTAGAAAATATACTCGAAAATAATAAAGAAAAATGTTTAAAAATATTCAATATAGAAAGAGAAAATACTAAGAAAGTAAGAAAGGATATTGCTAAGTGGAGCGATATAAAACAAGAAATAATCTATTTCTTTGAATTAGACAGTGGAAACATTACAAAACAGTTAGACTATATTAATATAAAAGAAGTAAAAAAAATATGTGATAAATTCTTAGAAAGCTATAATATAGAAGATGAACAAAA
Source organism: uncultured Alphaproteobacteria bacterium (assembly GCA_949298005.1). Classification (GTDB taxonomy): domain Bacteria; phylum Pseudomonadota; class Alphaproteobacteria; order Rickettsiales; family UBA1997; genus CALXRO01. The sequence continues at coordinate 24,038 of CASFUN010000012.1, forward strand.
TGAATGGTTTGAAAAATTGAAGAATATAGCTAAAATTTTAGGTTACGCCGACAATATCAAAGATTATAAAGAAAACCCACATTTATATAAAGGCAATGTATCAGATATAGCTAAAGTTCTAAGAATATTAATAACTGGAAGGGAACAAAGTCCTGATTTATGTACAATAATGAAAATTATTGGACTTGATGAAGTTAAAATAAGGCTTAATTTAATTGCTTAACTATATCCATAAAAATATCTTCCGACAAAATTTCTATTTCGTCTTGTTTATTTTTTTTATTTTTAATATAGTCAGAATAAGGATAACCAGACATATTACTACCATAAAATGTGTCTACATAACCAGCTATAGCAACTTCTGGAGAATTTAATTCATACCTTATGCTAACTTTTATATCTTCTTGTCCTACATCACCTGTGTTATTGATAATAGACATAAAATTACTCCTTGACACATCAATTTTCATTACACAAATTCTTTTATCAATCACATTTTGTTTTTCTTTTTTGGCTAAAATTCTTAATTTAGATAATATTGATTTTTTTAGATCATCAAAAAATAACATTTCTCCAAAATCATTATTCACAAATTTAACATCAAAATCATTACAGTATAAATCTACACCCTTTTTATTTAATGATACACAAGAACAACATAAAATAGGTAATAGTAATATTATATATCTAAATTTAAAAATCATAAAACTAAATTGTTAGTTAGGATTACTCTCCTCTTATTTTCTTTACTAAAAATTGTGTACCTCCTTGAACCCAGCTACCACCATTTTTAATAACAAAAAGTAAAACTAACACACCAGCTATTATAAACGGTATTGCTAAAACTAAATTTTTACTTCTTGTCACCATCATATTAGCTTGAGCTGCCCGATATTTAGAAGCATTATACATTGAATTTTTTTTAGCTTCTTCTAATTCTTTCTTTTTTTCTTCTTTCTCTTTATCTCTAGCCTTTTCTAATGCATTTTTTTCTTTTGGTTTCTCATTAGGTTTACTTGTATCATTTCCTTGTTCAGCAGCTTGTGTCTGCATAAAACTAGACATCAAATCTGCGCTAACACTATCAGACGAAATATTTTCCTCACTCATAAGTACCTCAATAATTAAAATGGTATATCATCATCTATTGTTTCATCTATAAAATCAGAAGAATTATTAGATCTATTATCTGTATCAGTAATATTTTCACTTAATGAATTATAATATTCTTCATAAAAACCACTTGTTCCACTTTGATTACCAGAATTTTTTGAATCTAAAATCTGTAATTCAGCAGTATATCCTTGAAGAACTATTTCTGTTGAATGCTTATCTAAACCTTGTGCATCAACCCATTTTCTAGTTTGGATT
>CASFUN010000013.1 GCA_949298005.1 uncultured Alphaproteobacteria bacterium
CTTAGTTTAAGAAAAAACACCTATTAAAAGTGGGTGTTTTTTATTGTTTATATATTTATTCTTTATTTAATAATTTCTATAAACTTTATCAATTTTTCAGTATTTTTAATTTTTCTTTTATATTTAGTCATTCTTTTTTTTGACTTATATATTTTACTACAGATTTTATATCTAACAAGTTGCAGTTTTGATTTAAATTTTTTCGTAAATACCAATTCTCTCTTTTCACTTTTAAAAAATGGACTCCTGAAGGAAGTTTTGATCCAATTTAAATATTGGTTTAATTTCAGTGTTCCAAGGCTTTCCTCCTCCATAAAAGTGAAAAATTTTTGGATTAATTTTAACTTTGTTCAAATTACATGGATTAAAATTATATACATAATCTATATAGTATATTCTTCTATAACAAATTTTGTTGATTGCATCTTGATCTGGATATAATGCATTCTTACATAATTTTACAAATTTAAGACTTTTTCCAACAAAATCATATTCATTACAACGATTAATATCATACAATATAATACCAGAATTTATATATAAAAAACTAGAATAATTTTTTATATTATATAATTTTGATAACCTGTTACTTTCTTCTATACTGCCTTTTTTATTAATATCAAAAATTGGATCAAATTCAATATGTCTAACACCGCCTATTAAACAATTTCCTAAATTTGTATTATATAACTCTACTAAGCTATCATTTATCAATATATCTCTGTATCAAGATAAATTACTTTCTCATAATTGTCGAATATTTCTGGAATAAAAAGTCTATTATACATTGATCTTGTAATATAAGATATGATTTTTGGAGAATAAAATTTTATATCCTTATGTCTATTGAAATATTCACTTATATCTATAAACCGCACAGATACATTTTTAAAATCTTTCACTTGTTCTAACAACAATTTCTTACTTTTATCTTTAATTTTATCTTCAAGAATAACTATATCATAGTTATAATCTTTAGACATATTATTAGTTAAGGAGATAATGGCTACACTTAAGTATTTAGCATAATTATTATCTGAAGCGAAAACTACTGGTATATTATTGTTATTAAATGCTGGTTGAAGTTCATCTATAACTATACTATCCTTGAGACACCTACTATATTTTGTTATTTTTAATAAACATCATTATACCCCATAAAAACCATTAATAATAAAATACTAACAAATAATTTAATAATATTTCATAATTACTTTTCACAAATAACTAACACTCCTTATTTTTAAATAACACTCTCTCACTGTGTTCACCTTTTTTACCAATATTAAAACTATCAAATGGTCTATGATATCCCATAACCCTAGTCCAAACTTGAGTCTTTTTGCTGCATTTTGGACAAATAGGCTGTTCACCATTCAAATAACCATGACTAGTACATACTGAGAAAACTGGTGTTATTGTTATATATGGTAATTTATAGTTAGTTAAGACTTTTTTAATAAGATTTTTAGCTGACTCACCATCTGGCAATCTTTCACTCATATACAGATGTAAAACCGTTCCACCAGTATATTTACATTGCAAATCATTTTGAAGATCTAAAGCTTCAAAAGGGTCATCAGTAAAATTAGCAGGAACTTGACTACTATTCGTATAATATATATTTTCACCAAAACCAGCCTGAATTATATCCGGAAATCTCTTTTTATCAATTTTAGCAAATCGATATGTCGTACCTTCAGCTGGAGTAGCTTCAAGATTATACAAATTACCAGTTTCTTCTTGGTATTTCCTTAATATATCTCTAATAAATTCCAAAACTTCTATAGCAAATTTCGTACCATTTTCACTGGTTACATCTTCTCTATCATGTGTAAAATTTCTTATCATTTCATTAATACCATTCACACCTATAGTACTAAAATGATTTTTAAAACCTTTCAAATATCTTTTTGTATATGGATAAAAACCTCTGTCATATAGTTCTTGTACAAAAACTCTTTTCTTCTCTAAAGTTGACTTAGCTAGATCCATCAACCTGGTCAACCTAAAAAATAACGCATCTTTATTATCTTTACAAAGATAACCCAATCTAGCCATATTTATAGTAACAACACCTATAGAACCAGTCATTTCAGCAGAACCAAAAAGTCCATTTCCTCTTTTTAAGAGCTCTCTCAAATCTAGTTGTAATCTACAACACATACTTCTAACTGCATTAGGTTTATAAGCTTCAGGATTAGGAACTCTTTCTCCCTTTTCATTTTCCATATATTGGCTACCAATAAAATTCTGAAAATAAGAACTTCCAATTTTAGCAGTATTTTCAAATAAAGCATTTGCAGCTGGAGTGTTCCAATCAAAGTCCTCGGTTATATTTACAGTTGGTATCGGAAATGTAAAAGGTTGACCATCTTCATCGCCATGTGTCATAACTTCATAGTATGCCACATCAATCATTTCCAATTCCTTTTGGAAATGTTTATATGTTAAATCTTCTAAAGAGTTTACTCCTCTTTCCTTAGCCTTTTTCAGTAAGTTATCATCATTAACATTTTTAAATAAATGAATACCATTACTGGTAGGTATTTGATTTCTCAAATCTTCTGGTACTGTAAAATCCATAGTTACATTTGTAAATGGAGATTGCCCCCATCTTGCTGGTACATTAAGATTATATATAAAACTAGTTACTGCCTCTTTCACTTCCTTATGAGTTAAATTATCCTTAAAAACATATGGCGCTAAATAAGTATCAAACGACGAAAAAGCTTGTGCTCCAGCCCATTCTGATTGTAAAATACCCAAAAAATTTGCCATTTGGCCAAGTGCAGTTCTAAAATGTCTAGGTGCTTTAGCCGAAACCCTGCCTCTTACACCATTAAATCCTTCATCCAACAGAGCCCTAAGTGACCAACCAGCACAATAACCAGTTAAACAATCCAAATCATGTATATGATAATCACCATCTCTATGAGCAACACCTTCTTCTTCTGAATAAACATTATCTAACCAATAATTAGCAATAAGTTTACCAGAAATATTATTAATCATTCCTGCATTGCTATAACCGGTATTAGCATTGGCATTTATACGCCAATCTTCTTTATCAATATACTCTTGAATAGATATTTTTGAACTTACTTTAGTATCCCTTTCAATTTTTTTATCTATCGACAGTTTTATAAATTCTTCTAATACTTTCGTTAAACCATCTTTAGCCAAAAGAACCTTTATTTTTTCTTCTATTTCAACAAAATCACTCTCATTTTCAAATTTGACTTTTTCCAATGTCTTATAAAAATTTGATAAAGAGCCTTCTCCTGATTTTTTAAAAGCCGCCGCAATCTTATCTCTTATAGCTGGTAGAATAGATACTTTATTCATAATAAAACAACATAAACACTTTTAAAGAAAGTGTACCCATAAAGTAATTCATTACAATAACATAAAATTACAATATATTAACAAAAACGTATTGACATCAAATTAGATTGATTTTTCAACTAGCCGAAAAATAAGCTTATTTTTATAATTTATACAACTAACTTTTTAGATATTTATAACAAAAAATCACCAACTATTAGTTTATTTTTACTAAAGCTAAAACCACCCTTGCCAGAAACTATTATATGGTCAAATAACCTCAACTCAAGTTGATCAAGTAACACTTTAAGTTCCTTTGTTATTTTTATATTAGAAAGCGACAGCTCAAAATTACCAGAAGGATGATTATGCACCAATATAACACCACAAGCACCATTTTGAGTAGCCTTAGTCACAATCATGTTCTTATAAACCTTAACTTCATTATGATTACCAGTATTCATTATCTCTTCATTTACCAGCTCCATCTGACCATTGAAAAATAAAACTAACATTTCCTCCTTAACCATATGCCCTATCCTGGTTCTACAGTATTTCTCAACTTGATCAGAATTATTAAGCACTAATCTATGTTTTTTTATATCCTCAAGAGATATTCTGACTAATATTTCATGTATCAACTGCAACATATTTATAGTAACCTACCCTACCCCGTCAATACTCAAGAGCTGATCCTTATCAGCATTTATCATACAATCTAAATTGCCAAATTTTTTCAGTAACATCTTAGCTAATGGTTTTGTATCCTTACGAGGAATTGCAAAAAACAGCAATATCTCTAACAATTCATAATCAGGCAATGATTCCTTTGAAATTAAAAATCTTCTTGGTAAATTCTGTCGGTGATTTGTAAATTGCATTATCTACTATCTATTTCGTATAAAATATTTGTAACGGTGTCGAATTTTCTATTTCCACAATCTATCTTAGCATCACCTTCTGTTGTATTGATATTTTTATCTCCAGGACACAATACTGCTAACTCTTTATTATAATGATCTCTCCAACAAAAACTATCTCCATAAGGAAAACTAACTGTTCCACCTCTATCAGCTCTTCTTTGTGTCGTTATACCAAAAGCACTAAATGTACCACTACAATATATTTTCCATACCAAACCATGACTATGATATTTGAAATTACTTGTTCTACCACCATCATCATCCAATAAATTAGTACTCATATGACTATTATCACAGCTAAATGAAGCTCCATTATATCTATATGCATGCATATTACCAACTGAACAATTAGCTTGACTTCTACGGGCACCAATTTGAATACTATCGGTATTTTTTGAATGCCTTAAGTCTGCAACTTTTATAGTAACATAATAATCCCCAAGACCATCAGGATTAACATGAACTGTTTTTTCTCCAGAACATCTCTTTTTACAACTAGGATTACCTTCAACAATCCAACCTTCTGGTGTACATTTCATAATCATAAATAAACCTTTTTTAATTTTATCAGAATTATCTTTATCAAATTTATCTTTTGCTTCTAAATAGCTACTGTAAATTTCCTCACATTCTTCTTTTCCAGTTGAATATTTTTTATTATAATAATTTATAACCTCTTTAATATTACATGTACTTGGGTCGGAACAATTTTTATTATCATCAGAATTTTCAATAAAAATATCTAAAAAATATTTTTGATATCCATTTCTAACTGATTCTGTAATTAAATTTAAATCACAATCAGAAATAGTACTATCTTCTGAATACTCTTTACAAACTACCCCATCACTATTAGAATAAGTTGTATAATTAAACAAAGCATTATTACCTTTCTCATCAAGAGGATATATAAACACTACATTATCACTCTCGTTAACAGCAATATTGGAACAATCATTACTAAAATCCATTATTTGTTCACCATTTTTTTTTCTATTAAAATTTGTGCATCTGTTCCAATAAATTCAGTTAAAAAATCATTATAGTATTTCATTCTACAAACATTTTTTTCTTCTTTAAAATAATTCTCTACTTCATAAAAATTATAATACTTATTATATAATGACTTTATAGCATCATTATCACTCTCACTTGGTTTAAAATTATTCATTAAATCAACACGTTTTAACTCAGCCGCTTCATTAAATTTATTTTTAAAATCACTAACTCTTATATAATAAGAAATAGCTACTTTTTCTTCTTTATCATTAATAATTTTATTACAATTTTGTTCATCACCAGTCTTGATAAAAATTATTTCTTCTTCTTGACAAGGTTCAACTAAACACTTAAACAATTTGTGATTTTCGTCAGTAAATTTAGATCCATCACCCTCGCTTAACTCAGTAACATTTTCATCGCACAAATATAAATAAGATGAATCATTGTCGCCATAATTCAATAATTTTTTTGTTTCTTTCAAAGCGTACTCTTCAATAATAAGTACCTGTTCATTAATGTATTCGTGTATGGAATCTAGCTTTACATTATTTTTTATTTCACCATCAACAATATCAATTTTACCAAAAATATTTTCCTTAATAAGGTTATTAGCCTTTTCTTTTGTATTTCCATCATTTATTGGTAAATTATAATTAACTATATTCCTAATGTTATTAATTACATTAAATTTACTTTTATAATCATCGTTATACTTTATATACAAAGAATCACTAACTTTTTCATAACCATCAACATTCGTTTTACTTATTGTATCCTTTGAATATAAATTATCAAAACAATTTACTATTTCAGTCTGATTATCTTTATCTTCGTCGTAGTAAGTATTATAATTATATTCACCTGCTCCATCATTATAGATGTCTTGATTACTTTCGCACAAATTTCCAGTTATTCCTGTACCACCAGCATCTGTATATTGAACATATTTAATAGGACTATTCCCGCATACATTTTTTGGGCATTGGCTATTATAATCCCCATTCAAAGATTGAATAACAACAACATCATTAAATTCATAATAATCATCGCTTCCTTGTTTAGGAAGAGTAAAGATACCTGGTATGTAAGAATCACCTGATTGCAATGCCTTTAAGGCACTTTCACTTTTAACAATCCTAAGATTTTTTCTAGGGCAGCCCATTCTTACACAATAACCTTCTTCAGTATTCTCATATTTATCGCCATACTTTGCAATAAAGATATTACCACTATTTATAATTTCTTGCTCAGTTACAGCATTGCAATTAGTTTTAGCTATATCCCTGCAAAAAGTTTTAGGTAAATCTTCATATTGTAAATCACCATGTCTATTAGCATCATATGCATTGGCATCTTTATTATTTATTTTTCTAAATGAAGATTTATTATTATCATTCCAAACTTCATATGGCTCATTAGTAATACTATATGCATTTTCAGATCTTTTTCCAGTACACGTAACCTTTAAAGACTGCACAAAACCATAGGCCGAATAATTTTCATTATTACTCTCATAGTATAATTCAACGTTTTTATTCTTATCGAGACTTGATTTATCATCTATAACGAATGCATAACCTTCAGGACATTTTAGTGTTGAAAACTTAGTATTACTATTAGTATTATTATACTTCTTATTTTCATTATCAACAAATTCCTTAACAAAACTTTCTGACCAACCTGTTTGATAATTATTGCCAACACCTCCACATGTTTTTGGCTGACAAGCATCCGCTAATGAATTAGTATTACTTTTGCCTTTCAACAAATACTGATTACTTTTAACACTTTCATAAAGTTTTTGATCTTTATTAATTTCATCGTTAATCGGAGTAAATTTATACACACTATTTTCTTCCTGACATGAAAAAATAGCCAATTTATTATAATAATCATTTTCGGAATTATTTTCAGAAATTTCATTATAAAAATATCTATTATCACAAGTTGCATATATTTGATGAGAGTAATATATTTTTTCTTCTCCACCTTTACCGCCTATTGTACCATCAATATTGATTGTTTTATTAGACAAATCATCCACACCAGCATTAATACTTCCTCCAGTTGCTTTTCTGATAACATAACCGCTTTCTACTATAACATTATTAATACTGTTATAAACCAAGTCAAGCTTACTTTCTGATGCATAGTGTTTAGCTAAACTACTAATTGTATAATCATTAACATTAGCCCCAAAACTAAAATTTAGTCTATCTATTCTACTATATAAATCACTAGAACTACAAACAAAACTATTGTTAGCTAAGCCATCAATTTTTAGATGAATATTATTGTTTTCTGTATCTCTTATTAGTTTGATACTACAAGTTTTAGGAATAAAATATTTTTCTAATTTAAATGCGTTAAATGACCATCCAGCAATATAAGTACCTAATTTATCAGAACTATTACAAACCATTGATATTACACCATTACCACAACAACCAGTAGAACTACAAGCAAATTCATTTTCACCTACCTTTATAGTTTCAAATCCACTAACACCTGTAATATTATTACAACTTATAGGAGAACCAGCTGTAGCACCACCAGCACTAATAGTAAATAATTTATCAATTTCATTTATATTTCCTTTATTGTGTTGAACATATATCTCACTTAAAGTATTATTTAAATCATTCAAAGTAGTGTTAGACATATTATATTTTTTAATAAGTTTTGCCACATCTGAAACATATAAATCTAGATTAACGCAACTTTTCTCCAAAATACATCTATTTTCTACTTTTCCCCAGGTTCCATCCTCATAGCATTTTCTTTTTGGCTTTATTGGTTTTTTATTGCTATCAACACTACTGTTAACATACTGTGTAGGATTACTTACATCTATTGTTTCATACTCTTTATTACATTCTCCTTCAACCTCGATATATCTTAAGCATTTACCATTGCTATCACAATCATAATTGTTGTTAATTTCTAAACTAGAAACAATACTTCTAGGCCAATCGGCACCACCAAATATAAATTCACCTTGAGTATAATTATTTTTATTTTTTAACTCTTGATATCTAAAGTTATACATTAAAAATCTACATTCTTTGTAACTATTTTCTATAGAATCATCAATATTAAAAGATAAAATATTATGATTTTCTAATTTTAAATCTTCGTTAAAAACATTACCTGGTTCACTAGAAGAATATAAATCACTATCAATATTCGTTCTATATAAATGTAATAATTCGCACGACCTAACACATTTATTTGTAATTTCTCCCCAAGCACCAGTACTTGTACAAACACGATATGGCTTATCTTTTCCATTTATAGTAAAATTTGTTACATATCTAGAGTCGCTACATTTTACAGATTTTAGACTATCTTTGCTACATTTTTTATCGCAATCACTAGCATTGTTACCTAAATTAATACATTTTTCTTTACACAATCCTTGATTTAAAGAACAATCTCTGTTTGCTAATTCATATTTATTATCTTTATTGTTTAATGAATTTTTCACTTTTTCTATTTGTGTATTAATATCTTTACTCGAAAATTCGGTACCTCTATTATAATAGCCAAACTCTTTTTTGCATTCTCCTTCAACTTTCTTTAAATATTTATACTTATTACTTATAATATAATCATCAAAACTACATTCTTCTAAAGAAGAAAATATATTTCTTAACTTTCTGCTTGAAAATTCAATATTATTAACATCTGTACTTTCATCATATATAAGTTTCTCACCACTTGAAGAATTCCTTGTCGAAGAAGTAGCCTTCCAATCTGCACCACCAGAATGCAACCAAAACATATACATATTTTTGTTATAATTATTATTATCGTCACTATTAAAAAACTCATCCATATAATAATTTTCATCTGTTTGCATTATAGGTTTGCAAACAAGTCTTTCACAATAACCATACTTGCTAATCTTATCAGCTAAATAATTAGTAGTATTATTGCTTATATCGTCTCTATCAATATTAAAAATAGTTAGCCATAGATTACTACTAATATCACTATGATATAAATTATTATCATAGATATTACTATCCAAAACCATTTTACTATAAACATCTTCAACCAACATCCATTCACCTTTTTGATTACAATATCTTTTAGGAATATTATTATAATCGGATTGACCTGTAGTACAATTGTATACTGAATCATATAATGAGCCATAAATCAATTTTCTAACAGAATGATCTACCAGATTATCATTAAAATAACGATATTTTTCCTTTATTAATTTTTTATAATATTTCGAACTATTTTCAATGCTATCTTTTATAGAAATATTAGGTTTCAGTAAAATCTGAGAAATTTCATAATTTGAGCCAGCTACACCATAACCAGTTAAACAATTTAGAAAATTACCTTTCTTAACAAAATCATCAGATTCTATATTTTCCCATACAGCAAAACCGTTAGATAGACCCCTTTTATCAACAGAACTAACATCAATTTCTTCATTATTAATGAAACTTCTATAATCTGTTCTCTTAATATTGTTAAATTCAGAAATTTCTGATGTCATAAATACATTAGATGTATTTTTGTTTATTTCAAATTCATCTAAAAAACTTATATTTCCAATACCAGGACAACTATATCTAACACATTCTGTACCACTTTTTATCTTATACTCATAAACATTTTTACCTTTGTATTGTTTAACTTCACATATAGCAACTGGTTTATCAACATTTGTTTTCCAATAACCCAAACATGTTCCTTCTACGTTCTTAGAGCCACCAATACAATCTTCTTCTTTTTCACAATAAACACTAGCTGGAAACTCCGCGTGCCCCAACGTATTACTGTAAAAAACACTAGGTATGATACCCATAATTTTTTCACTTGTTCTCCAGAGATGTTGTTCATAGTATCTTTGCTGGTTATTTTCATCCATTTCTTCTTTAGTTTTACCAAGAGCCAAATTATCATCTATGTACTCCTTGGAGCTATCATAATATCTCACGGCAGGGCATATAATAGGTTTCTTTAAGTCAACACAAAGGCCAAATTCCCTTGGTGTCATACTTCTTATTTTAAATATTTTATTATTAAAATTTTTTACTGCACTTACCTCCACACATTTACATTGTGTTTCCAAATCACCATCATTTATATTCTTATGCACAATACCTTTGTAATTAAAGCCACCTTTGTAGCAAGCACTTATTTTTTCAGCTATATCCTCATTTATATCACTAATATCTGTAAGTAATTCAGGATTTATAGTGCCATCTTCCAATATACACTCATATTTCTTTAATGGAATTCTTTCAAGAGTATCAATATTAATATATAATTTACACTGTTCCTCATCACAATTACTAATATTTTTTTTACACTTACCATACTCACAGTTAACTGAATAATTTTCTTCTTCTATCTTATTTAAATACAAATAAACAAACCGATCAGTTATCATACAAGATTTATTATTTCTACTATCCCTATTTAATAAGCATTTTGTCTCAACACTATCAGCACTACTACTTGTAAAAGCAAAAACCTTTGGAAATTTCGTCATCCCATCATAAACATTATATTTATTTCCTGTGTTAGGCTTCATATTTTCATTAGAAATATTATATTTTTTATTTATATTAAATATATTATCTATATCATAATCACTAATACATATTTCATTAAAGCCACCATAAACATTATTATTTTTTTTCACTATCACTGTTTCCTTAAAAACAACATCTTCATCAGCAATATCACAATCAATCTTAGATTTCATTTCTGGTTCATTTATTAGAAACTCACTTTCATAACCATTTTTTTTATAACAATCAATTCTTATATAAGATTCTATACTATTTATAGATTTATTTATCCTATTAATGTCTGCCTGAGTAAGTTTATCTCTTTCCTTAATCAACTGATCCAAATATTTATAATATTCATAATACAACTTAGAACAGTAACTCCTTGTAAAATTTAAACCAAATCCGAGATCTCTGTTTTCGCCAAACTCCATTAAATTATAATCATTTTCATTCTGTCTAAGTTTGTAGTCAACATTTTTATCTTTATCAACAACTTTCGCATTAATATATGGCTTATTGTAATTTATTTCTTCACTTTGAGATAAAACAATATTGTCAAAGCTCATAAGCACCCTTGGAAAACACATAACATCATTATCAGTTATAATAAACCTATCTTTTTTATAAGTGCCTTTCATCTCATTACATATATTAGAATAAAAATTATATATTTTGTTATTGTTATCATTATCAGTGGCATTAACTATTCTATAGAGACACACTTTTGGTACATATTCTTTATGTATACCTTGCTCAAAAGTTCTATGTAAAACATAGATGTAATTTTTTTCATAAGGTATATAATCGCTTTTATATTTTAAAATATAAGGGCAACTATAACTATAATCATTGTTGATCGGATTATTATTCTTTAAAGATTTAATGTAAGACAAAAAATTATTTTCATTTTCAAAATGATTCTTAAAATTATTACCAGCTGTGCCACCATTATAATCATAACTAATTTTTAATTTAGGTTCAAAAAAATTTAGAACCACTTCATTAATTCCATTATTAGGTACCATATTTTTTTCACAATCTGACGTTTTTGTTTTATATTCACAAAACTTTTCAACAAATATAGAAGGGTCAAATATTTCTGGAGTATTTTTTGGAGTAACTAAAGTATAGAAAAAAAATGGATGTCCAGCTAAAGGCAGCTTTAATGCTTGGCTTTCTGTAAAAAATGTTTGTATTTCCTCAAAATTTGATCCTAAATTAACGCAAATATTATTATCATTACCATCTTTACAATCTAAACTAAAACCTCTACATCTCGATAAATCACCTATCGGATCATTAAAAAGTCCTGTCTTACAATTAGGATTATTTTTCAAATCTTCATCTCTTTGGGTATCTGAAGTATTATTGACAATACTGACCAGTATCCAATCTCGATTTTTATTTGACTGGTTAGCAATAGCCCCCCAATCGTCTTTTGCTATATCGCCTTCATTATATCTTTTTAAAAAACCACCATCTCTTAGTACAAAATCTTTATCAATTTCCTCAATAAAACTATCATCAAAAAAAGACACTCCATATCCTTCAATACATTTCTTTTGCTTTTCATTTAAACAATTTTTTATATAGGATTTGTTGCAATCACCAGAAACTTTTCCACTATCATCAAATTTTTTAATTTTATAAGCTAAATCACTACCAAAATTTTTATCATTATTAGATTCAACTAGTTCAATTAGACCAAAACTTGTTTTAACTTCCTTATTATCCTCATTATCTTTATTAGAATCAGACTCAGATTTCTTAACTTCTTCATTAATACTAATTCCACATTTTTTCAATATATCAACTCCAAGTGTATTTTCATGAAAATATCCACTATTATTTTCCAATTTATTTTTTAAATCTTCTTCTATATTATCTGCTCTTGGATAGAATCTATAAATATAATTATTATTATCAGTTACAAAAGCTGGTGTTATAAGACCTTTATTTTTGTAGTCATTATCATTCCCTTTATTATTATAGCCACGAATTATATGTAAATCGTTTTGTAGATCTAACATCCATTGATTTGACCTTGCTAAAGAATAAATAGTCGCAGTTATAGCAGCAGTAGTAGGAATACAAACAGCTGTACAAACACTTGTACACACAGCCGTTGCAAATAATGAGAAAAAACAACCTATAGCACAATTAACTCCACAAGGAATAGCAGCGCCAGCAGTGCCAGATGAAAACCCAGCTGCATATACATATCCATAACCAATACCATCTGTACCTTTAAAACTTTCAGTCGCAGAGCAATAATGATATGTATGGAAATCTCTTAAGGCATAAATATCTCTATTTTTTCTCGTAACTCTGAATCTAGAAGCACCACTTGACTCTTCAAATATCCATTTAGATTTTTCTGGAGAACTATCCAAAATATTTGACTCAAAACCTTCCCAGTCTAAATTAAAATCTAAACATTTATCTCCATATCGCCCACCTTCTCTCTGGCCACACTTATAACCAAACACATCATCTTGATATCTGGAACACACCGACAAACCACTTATATCTACTTTTGTAGGTTCTTGAGAGTCTTTATACAATTTAACAGGATCAAAATTAGTATTAAAATATGAACTATTTACATCCGGTAATTTACAACCATATAAACCATAACTTGAATTTGGTTTATTAAATCTTGTGCAGCCATAACGTTCTAAGTCATGTTTACCAGGACTGCTATTATTACTATTAAAATTAATACCACTAACTTTAGTTGGTTTTACTAATTGTTCTAGAATTTCAGCCTTAGGCAATTCCCTCTCATCAACAATTGGCAATAAATCATTACAAGCCGCTTTTATTATGTCTAGTTTATCTTTCCCAACTTCTTCCAAAAAATCTTTTATCAGGTCATTTCCATACTCTTTATTACTACCATCGGTATAAATATATAAAGGACAATCCAAATATTCGGTTGGATCTTTTGTTGTTATATAAAAATCTCCATTCAGTATTTGTTCTTTTACAAAATCTTCAACATAACAATAATTATTTTTAATATAATCATCTTTATCAGCGCAATTTTCAATTTTACATTCGTATTCTAAATTAACATATTTCCTGCAATCATCTCCTTTACTATATAAACACTCATTTTGACTTTTACCATCTCTGCCGCCTATACAATCAGAGCAATTATCATCGTCTGCTAATTCTTTATATTCTTTTTTTGATGATTTTTCTTCATTATTTATGCAATTATAAAAGTCTTCATTTTTTATTTTTATTTTAGCTAATATTGTGTTAATTTCTTCATTACCATTAAAAATATTAATTTGCTGCATACTAGCAATATCAGCATTATAATATGGAAATATATTATCAACATAACTTAAAATATTCGTATAATTATTTAAATCTTTAAAAGAATCTAATTTTTTTGATATGAATTTTACCTTCTTATAACCCATGTCATCATGAAAATATTTTATACCAAACTCATCAAGAGATTTACTTTCATAGTTTGTAAAACCCCAACTCGAAAGTTTACTAATATACACCACGTTAGCATTAGCTTTTTTTTTCTCGTCAGCTAATATTATTCTCGTCCTAAAAAATGATTCATTTTCATTATTATCAGTAGAATTCTTTATTAAATTCAAAGGCACATAATGAGTTCTACAAAACACAGAACTAGAATCTGTATTATATTTTTTGTCATTCATACCATGTTTATCATCTTTTCCAATTAGGTCGGTAAATAATAATATTCTTTCTTTATTATTGATATTACTAAGTTGTTCGCTGGAAAAAGCATGGCACGGAATAACATTAAGATTTATCGGTTCAAAATTTGTATAACCAGGAGTATTTTTATTAAATAAAAAACCATTATCACAATAAACTGGCATATTATAATTAAACTTTGCTTCGTAATCACAATTATTTCCTTCATCACAAGCCCTCTCCAATTCTGATGCCAAGTTGCTAAGTTTTGCATTAGCAATCAATTTTCTTTCTTCTTTGGTTAAAGAATAACAATTTTTTAAATAACAATTACCTTTTTCTCTATCAAGACCACCACCAGCATAATATTTTATTTTTTTTTCTTTCCCTTTTGCCATCTCATGAATTGTAGAAAATTTAAGGTGATTATTTTCTATGCTTGAACAGTATATAGGTTTTTCTTTTGGAAAATATCTCAGACCTCTAGTATTAGAAAGCCAGTAATACTCACTACAATATTTTTTATCAATTTTACCTTTATCGTTTATAGCTTTAAACTCTTCTGGGGTTAAGTCTATACAACTTTTAAGATAGCAATTTGGTTTACTTGTGCTATTATCATTTTCAAAATAAACCAAATTCAAACCGTCCCTATACTCTAATTCACCATTCTCATTAATATCAGAACAATATCCAACATCATTATTATTATCTTCTTTAGATAAACATAATACATCTGTAGCTACAGACGATGCTAAATAATACAAATTAGCTTCATTAATTAAAAAATCATTCGATACATTTTCTTTATAGAAGTTTTTCCTAGAGCCACTATTATTATTTTCCTTATTTGATCTATTGTCATATAAAATGGCCATTGATTCATTGGGCCTCAAATCAATACAATTTGGAAGATATCTGTTGCATATTTGCCCAACATTATTCTCACTTCCAGTAGATATATTTTTTTCATAATAATATAATATATTCTTACTACTATCATAATACTTATAATAATATCTTTTTTTCAAAACTTCCTCTAAAGAACACTTATTAGCACTATTATCTCTACTATCACAATTGCCAATACATTTTTTTTCGGCAATGTCACATTCTCCAGCATAAATAAAAAACGACATATCACCCAAACTACCAAATATATTTTCAACAAATAATTTATTATTTTCACTATTTGTTCCTAAAAGAACCACATTATGTTGCTCACTACTAAAATTTTGTATTGATTCTTTTTCAATTTTATAATCACATGAAAACATATAAAATTCACAATTCTTACTAGCACCGGAATTAATCATATTTTTTTTATATAAATAAAATTCATCGTCTTTATCTTTTATATTTTTACGATATAGTCTCTCATTATTTTTATAATAACTCTCATACTTCACACATATATGATTTTCTGGGTAACAAGCTTTTTTTAAATTATTACCTTTTGATTCAAATGATACATATGCATTAAAATCTGTGCATTTTTTACTTTCAATAAATTTACCGATTGTAGCCCCATTTTCACACTCACATTGACCATTTTCACAAGATATACTGAAACCATCCTGACATGCAAATTTATTTGTACATCCCATTCCTTCTTCTAGCCTAATAATATCACATTTTACATAATCATCAGCACTGCTATAACATATATTATCTTTATCAATTTCATCTTTTTTTAAAATAACAAACAGCTTATTTGTATCATCTGTAGGCTCAGATTGTACTGAATCACCATTATCACTTATATCTGCAGTACATTTTGGAAGGGCAAAAACATTATCACTAGCAAAAAGAAGCACTATAAAAATGCTACAAAAATATCTGAAAAATGAATAAATATAACGTTTAACAAAAAAATATTGTTTATTTTTCATTATAATTCCCTTACTTTAAAACTACAGTTGCTAACTTTTAGCTATTAGTAACGCTTTCCCATTTAATAGGATCATTATCCGAATTGCATATAATATCATTCGATTTTGAAACCTTAGCAGATAAATAACTCACTTTCTTATCTGTATCATAAAACATCACTGGTTCTACTTCTTTACCATCAAAAATTACTTTTTTACCGGAATCACCCCTATTTTTTGGGTTATTTTTTGTACCCATAAAAACTCCATTTAATAACTGTTTATAGTAATAATAAATTAATATAAAAAATCAACTAAATTAAATGGTCAGGTATAACCCTGACCTAATAAAAAATTATTTTTTCATCCAATTAATTGCATTATCTAACATTCTATTGGAAAAACCCCACTCATTATCATACCATGAACCAATTCTTACAAAATTTCTTTCTATAACTTTAGTTTGACTAAAATCAAATATAGAACTATGTGAATCGTGTGTAAAATCTATTGATACCATTTGCTCATCTGTATAATCTAAAATTCCATTTAACTCATTAGAAACAGCATTTTTTATTATATTATGGATCTCATCAATATTTGTCTCTCTTTTAGCTTCAAATGAAAAATCAACAAAAGATACATCTGGTGTTGGTACTCTTATTGATACACCATCAAGTTTACCTTTCAATTGTGGTAATACTAAAGCAACTGCTTTAGCAGCACCAGTTGTAGTTGGGATCATTGATAAACTTGCAGCTCTAGCTCTCCTTAAATCTTTATGAGCACAGTCTACAGTTCTTTGATCATTTGTAAAAGCATGAACTGTCGTCATATGTCCTTTAACTATCCCTATTTCTCGATCTAATATTTTAGCTATTGGCGCTAAACAATTCGTTGTACAAGAACCATTAGAAATTACTGTATCACTGGATAGCAAATCATTATCATTAACACCAACAACTATAGTTTTTACATCATCACCTTTAGCTGGAGCAGATATTATTACCTTTTTAGCACCAGCTTCTAGATGCTTTCCAGCTGTTTCTTTATCTGTAAATAAACCAGTACATTCAAATACAACATCAATACCTAACTCTTTCCAAAGCAATGCACTAACTTCTCTTTCTGAACATACTTTAACAGCTTTATTATTTACAATTATATCTCCTACACAAATTTCAATGGTACCATCAAATTTACCATGTACAGAATCGTACTTTAAAAGATATGCATTTGTTTCTATTGGTGTTAAGTCATTTATTGCAACTACCTCAACATCATTGTATTTTGTCAAATTCTCCATATATGCCCTAAATACACATCTTCCAATTCTTCCAAAACCATTTATTGCAACTTTTATTGCCATATTAGCTCCTTTTATAATTAATAATATTTGTTAATCTGTTTGTCATAATAATCTAAAGCATCTTTAAATTCGTCTAATGAAAACTTTACTGTCATTTCTTTACAACCATCAACAGAAGATTTATCTTTTACATAGAATCTTATATAAACAAACTTACCTATCTGCATTTGCCTAAAAATTAAATCTACAGCTGATTCATTAAACTCAATAATTCCATATTTTAAATCAGAAATTGGTTTTGATTCTAGCAACCTATTATTATCGACTTTTATAAAGACACTTTTATCATAATAACCATCTTTTGATATCATTAGGATCTTATTTTTTCCGTATGGTACTACAAAAAATGTTGTTTCGTTTGTTATTTCAACAAATAATCTACATCTTATTTTGCCTAACATTTCATCTTCTTCACAAGATACTCGCCAAACATCAAAATCTTTATTGGTAATTTTTTTATTATCTATAATTTCAGCTAAAATAGATGAATTAAATGAAATAAATATCAGTAATAGAATTAAATATCTAAAAAATTTCAAACTATCAAAATTAAATTTGAATAATTAATATTATTATTAATGATAATAAAACTATTTTCAATAAAGTTTTTGTATAAAAATCTTATAAATTGGATAAACTAAATATTATTGATATTTTAAACTCATATGTTATTCTTTTTACTATAAAGTACTAGGAAACAAACACAATGTCAGAAAATGGCGAATTAGCAACAAAAGCAAGAAATATTTTTGCATTATTATTAGCATTTATTTGTAGCTTATTCTTACTATATATGATATCTGGCATACTAACAATTCTTGCCTTAAGAGGAATAAAATATGTTAAGAGAGTAACTGTGGGGCAAACATTAAATAGTTTTATTAATATTGTCACTATTGAAATAGTAAGACAATGGAGATATGTAATAAAAAACTATAGATTATTTCCTAGATACAAAGTCTATTTCTTAAAAATAACATTACCTACAATTGTACCTGTTAGTATATATATTTATATGATAGCTAAGCATTTCGATGCAATAATGGATTGGAAACCATTTAAACCACCAGAAAGCCAACACGGTGATGCACACTGGGCAACCAAGAGAGAAATTAAAAAAGCTGGATTATTCCAAAAGCGTGGTATGCTATTAGGAAATTATAAGGGGAAATATTTAATTGAATATAGCTTCCAACATACTCTTCTCTTCGCACCTACTGGTTCTGGTAAAGGTGTAGGTTTTGTAATCCCTAATTTATTATTTTGGGATGAATCGGTAATAGTACATGATATAAAACTTGAAAACTACGAACTTACCAGTGGTTATAGATTTAAAGGAATGAAACAAAAAGTATATCTCTGGAATCCGGCAGATCAGCAAGGTATAACACATTGTTACAATCCTATGGATTGGATTGCTAAAGACCAAGGTGGTATGGTGGATGATATTCAAAAAATCGCAAAATTCTTGTTACCAAAAGAAGATTTCTGGAATAGTGAAGCAAGATCACTTGTAACTGGACTCATGTTAAGTTTACAAGTAGATGATGAAAGACAAAAAAGCCTTGGGGAAACTTTAAGACTAATAAGAAGTGAAGATTTAGCATATACTTTAGCTGTTATATTGGATACAAAAGGAGCTGTATTACATCCTATTGCTTATATGAACCTTGGAGCGTTCTTAGGTAAAGCTGATAAAGAACGTTCAGGTGTATGTTCCACAGCCTCTTCTGCTCTTGAATTATGGTCCAACCCATTTGTCGACACTGCTACCTCTAAAAGTCATTTTAATATAGGAAAATTTAGAAGAGAAACAAATACACTATACGTTGGTATTTCACCAAATAACATAGACCGTCTAAAACCATTATTACAAATATTTTATCAACAAGCGGCAACAATATTTACAAACAAAATGCCAACAAAAGACGAAAAATTTGGTGTTATGATGTTGCTTGATGAGTTTCCTACATTGGGTGAAATGCAGGAGATTAAAGTTGGAATAGCTTATTATCGAGGTTATCATGTTAAGGTTTTCTTGATTGTTCAGGATACTGACCAGTTAAAGGACATATATAAAGACGCTGGTATGAACTCGTTCCTATCGAAC
>CASFUN010000014.1 GCA_949298005.1 uncultured Alphaproteobacteria bacterium
AGGTTGTAAAAACCCATAACCTTTGGTTTGATTAAACCACTTTACAATTCCTAATGTCATTATTTTATAGTTGGATTTAATATTTATTTTTTGATCGATTTTAAATGACACTTGTATTATATAATTAATTTTATACTATTTAATTAGGTGTTTAACTCATATATGTTTAGGAAAAAGATACTAGCTAGTTTTCTATTATTAGTGATATTTTTTAAAGCTATTATTACTAGTAGAAGTTTTTCTTATGCAAGAACATTTACAGAGGATGAGCTAGTTGTAGTCAAAAATAATGGAATAGTTTCTGCAATGTGCTATGTTAATAATTTATTAACTGGATCTGTTGCAAAGGCTATTATGGCTTTATCAGTGTTAGGTGTTGGTTGGCTATTTTTATTTGGCGGAGCTAGTTGGATTGCAGTTTTATTGTTTACAATAGCAACTTCATTGATATTTGGAGGCGTTGAGCTAGCCAATCTTATAAGTGGTAACAATTATTCTTGTAAAACATTTGAGGATGCAGAACAGAGGTATGATGATCTTATATATAATAAAGGTGTTTGTGGCATAAACGAGATAGATGGTATCTATTCAAGTGGTCAGCTATGGAAAAAATGTGGTGGTAATGTAAAGATTACTAGCAGTAATGTTGGTTCTTTATGCAAAGGGAATGTTACCAATGATACAGAAATAAACGAATCAGATAAAGTTGTACTTTATGATTGTCAAACTGGCTATTTAAAAAAAGATAAAAATGAATATCTTAATTATACTTGTAAACGCGATAATGATGGTATAGGGTATTTCTTTCCTAAAAATGATAAAGATGATGTAGGTGATACAAATAATTATGAAATAGCAACATGTTTAAAGGCATGTAAATTATCAGATTTGAGAGATTATTATAATCAATATAATTTAAAACAAATATCTGATGACAAAGGTAATGCTGAAATTTTATCTAATGATGGATATAAAGGTTATCTTGAGAATGGTCATTATTCTCAGGGAACAAAGTTAAACGTAACTTGTAAAGATGGGTATATTGTCAATACAAAGGATGAAAATGGCAATTGTTTAAATGAGGCTGACTTAGGTTTTATATGTGGTGATAGCGGTATTTTTACATTAAAAAAAGCATGTCAAATTGCATGTGATATAAACAAAGTAAGTGATAAACTTAATGTTGGCGATTGGAATGAAAAGTCTGTTGAAAAGTGTAGACCAAATGATCTTAATAAAAATATGTATATTAGCGAAGATGTTTTAAATGCAAAAACTTGTAAGAGTGGTTATGGTTTTGAGTATAAAAAGGATGGCTCAAATATTGAAATTAAATGTGGAGCAACCGGTGTTTGGACAAGTAATGGTAATAAGTGCTACAAACTATGTTCAAAACAAAACTTACAAGAAATATTACCTGGTAATAAGTTAATTGGTTGTGAAGATGCTGATACAAAGAATTGTAATAAAAATATTTCCAATAGAAATGATTTTCAATATAACGAAGTAGTATCTATTACTGGAGTTTGTGACACTGAATACAGTATAATTAAAAATGATATTGAAAAGTTAGTTAGATATGTTTGTAATGAGAATGGTAATTGGGAGGTTACACAACAAGGAAGGTCTTGTAAGAAAAATTGTATTATAAGTGATAAAAATAATAATTTGACAGGAAGAGATAATACAAAGTCTTGGTTGATATTTGATAAAAATAATCAGATATACAAAGACCTAAAGACTGATGTTTTAGAAAATGATCAAAAAATAAAGCCAAAATTATGTAAAACTGGTTATAATGTTTATTCTGATGGTGCGGCTGAGTTTATATGTGATGATGGTAAATTTAGTTTCGCAAGTACAGGTGACGTTAATGAATATTGTAAAGTTGGTTGCAAATTTGGAGAGCTGAAAAATTTAAAATACGAAGAATCTGGTTACGATACGTCATTATCAACAAAATCGTGGGTAATGTGTACAGAAAATGGTATTGAAAATGGTGAAGCATCGCTATACGGAAGCTTAACCAATGTAGATCTGTTTACTACGGATTCCAATAAATTTGCAAGAGTTGATACATATTATAAAATAAAAGAATGCAATAGTGGTTATAAAATCTTATCAAGAAGAGGTGATAGTTTGATTGTTAGATGTGATAGCAATGGTGTTTGGGCTATAATTAATAACTATGGTTGGAATTTTTGCCGTCTTTCCCCTTATTGTTATGAGTTAAATAATAGTTCTTCAGGTGGTACAATATCTATACAAATAAAAACTGGTGGTTCAATTAATTCGCTGGTAAAAATGCAAATATGGGGTGCGTCTGGTGGAGGTTTGAGCGAATCTGATAATGATATGTCAAGTCTTGGTGGTTATTCATATGGAGAAATTTCTTTAAAAGAAGGTGAGGAATTGTACATTAATGTTGGGGCAAAAGGTGTTATATCAAATGAAAAGCGTGTGCCATATAATGGTGGCGGGTATAGTGCTTATGTAGATGGTATAATTAGTAGTACTGGTGGTGGAGCCAGTGATATTAGATATGGTGGCACAGCCTTAGACAATAGAATTCTTGTAGCCGGAGGTGGTGGTGGATCTGCTATAGTAAATGGTAAGGAATATCATGGTCATAAAGGTGGTGGTATTTTTGAATTAACAAATGCTATTACAGATGATGGATATGGAATAGATGGGTCTTCTAGTTTTAGTGATCAAAGTAAATTCTTAAACAATATTTATAATTCTTTCGTTACAACAGGTGTAAGAGGTGTTGGTGGTAATTCATTAATTTATTATATAGATAATGAAAATAAAGCTATAATTACATCTGCTGGAGGTGGCGGAGGTGGATATTATGGTGGTTCTGGCGGTGCTTTATATGGAGGTGGAGGAGGATCAGGTTACGTCAGTGGTACAATTCAAAATGGTTTAACAACAGTTATAGATGATGGACCAACTGATGGTGGTTTTGCAAGAATATGTTGGGGTGATTGGTTTAATCTACAGAATCCATGTGAATCTGATTATAAAAAAAGTTTAAGTTATAAACACAATGCTGGTATAGGTGAGTTTTTAGATGAAAATAAATCTATCACTTGTGAGGTGTTAACAGAATCAAGTATCAGGGATCAACAGTTTAAAGGAATAGGTAAATGTACTAGAGATAAATTAAAAACATTTCTAGAAGAAAAATTTGCCAGTATGCCTGATGGTATAACAGATGATATGTTGCCAGAGAATTACTATGAAGGTATGACTGTACGATCATTTTGTCAGAAAGGATATGAAATTAATTCAACAAAAGATGGTGTTGATGATAGACTAGAATTTATTTGTAAAGCTGATAATAATTGGGATTTAAACATCGGTTCTTGTATAATAAAATTTTGTGATAACAAATCATTACCAGAAAACTATAAAAGTGAATTTAATATTATTGCTGGAGAAGATAGTAAAACTGAATATAATAAAACCTACGATTTTTCTTGTAAAACAGGGTATGAGAATGAAACAAATAGTACAGTTACTTTTAGATGTAATGAAAATAAAGAATGGGTAGATCCATCAGGTAAAACATGTGAACGTAAAAAGTGTAAAATAGTTGATATTATAAATGATATACCTGATGATTTATTTGTTACTAACGTGAGTGTTTGGAAAAAATGTATAGATAGCGAATGTAGAGAAACAGAAAATATTACTGATGACAGAATATCTTTTGAAGATAAAGCAATTATTTCATCTTGTAATTCTGGTTACGAGTTATATGGAGCGAATAAAACCATATTGACTTGCAATGAAGAAGGAAAATGGGCTAAAGTTAATAAAGATATTGGTAATAAATGCATATTATCTCCTGCCTGTTATGAGTTTACTTCAACTGGAAGTGCTAAGAGAATTGATTTCTCTACTATACATTCAGATATAGATGAAATTCAAATCCAACTTTGGGGTGCACCTGGTGGAACAACAGTTAACAAACCAAACCTAACTTATGGTGGCTACTCAAAAGGAACGCTTAAGTTAACAAATGGCAAAGTAGTTTATGTTGTTGTTGGTGGAAAAGGAGGTAGTACTACTGTGAAAGGTTTATCTTCAGATAGAGGTTTAGGTGGTTTTAATGGAGGAGGAGATGGTGGTAGTAACCAATGCAATAATTGCTCAAACTTTGCTCCTGGAGCAGGTGGTGGTGGAGCTACTGATATTAGATATGGTGGTTTAAAATTGTCAGATAGAGCTATAGTTGCTGGAGGTGGAGGTGGAAATGCTGGACATACAAATAATGATGTAGCTAGCGGAAAAGGAGGTGGAGTTAAAGGAGAAGATGGAAATGATATTAAATATGGTGCAACTGGTGGTACTCAAAATTCTGGAGGCGTTCATGGTAACATTAGTACTTATAATGATTTAGCTACCAATGGTGTATTAGGTCAAGGTGGTCATGGAACTGGTTATGTACCTAATGCTAATCATAAATATTACAGTTGGCAATATGGTGGTGGAGGTGGAGGTGGCTACTATGGTGGTGGTGGTTCTTTAACTGAAGGCTCTGGTGGTGGTTCCGGTTACATAGGCGGAGTTACCAACGGATCTACAACTACTGTATCTTCTGGTCCAACAGATAGTGGTTTTGCAAGAATATGCTGGGGTGATTGGACTGGTCAAACTAATCCATGTAGTGTGTCTTATACAAATAGTAGCAGTTATAAGGATAATGCTGGTATAACTACTAATACAACAAAATGTATCAAGAATCCAAACTTAAGTAGTTATACTCCTAGAACTTTAAATATCTGTACTAGAACTTCACTTATGACTGCATTTACCAACACACATGTTAAACAACCAAATAACGCTACTGCAAATCTTCCGGAAAAATATTATGAAGGTATGAAAGTTAGGGGTGATTGTGAAGATGGTTATAGTGTTGCTAATGATAGTAATGGCAGAGTTGAGTTTACATGTCAGAGTAATGGCTCTTGGAGTGTAAAAGGAAGTTGTGGTATATTAGTTAAATATGTTTCTATTTCTGATAGCACAAAATATAAAGAGAAAATTTTTGATAATGGTACAACTGTTTCATGTTCAAATAGCACTTTTGGAGATCCTAACTATAGTACAAATAAAATGTGTATTATAGGAACTATAGTAGTTGCATATGAAATTGATAGTTTTATTGCATCTGTAGATGCGAAAGCTACAGAGAAATGTCATAAATATTTTATAAACGCAAGTGCTAATATAGCAAATTCGAATTTTAGTAATGGTAACTACGTTACAAATGGTGGTGTTAATAATAATACTATAGTCAATTTAAGTTGTAATAGTGGATATGTTGTGAATGGTCAACCTAAAGCAACATGTAATAAAGGTGCTTGGAAATACAGTGGAAGTTGTATTAAGGGGTGTAAGGGAAAGCCAAATTTAACAACTAACTCTGTTTTATGTGACAGAAAATCAAATAATTGTAGTTCTTTTTCTGAAGGTACTTTTTATGAGGATGGAAAAATAATTAGTGCTCCAAACAGTGACAACTATAATAGTTCAAGTTTTGTTGCAGCTCATGGTGCGGTTTTGGATGTTACATGTACTAGCGGTTATACAGAAATCAAAGATGGTGGTACATGTCATGATTGTGGTGGTAAAAGTAGTAGTTGGTCTCACTACTATTATTGTGATAACGGTACTTGGAAGTATAGTGGAGGTTGTAAAAAGAATTGTCTAAATGTGAAAATTGTACGAACTTTTTCTGTAAGTAATGAAGATAATTGTGGTTGTGATCAGAGTATTTCATGTTCTATTAATGAAACTATTTCTTCTATAAACCATAACGAGACAGTTTCAAGATCATGTGATACTGGTGACACAACAAAAAAATGTAGTATATTCTGTACAACTTATCACAGAAGAGTATCGGGTTATTGTAATGCTACTTGTAATAATGGAACATTTATGATAGAATGTTATCAGACAAGAAAATGTTCTCAAGGTAATAATAAAGCCTGCAATTAATGAAGTTTTAACCATTCTATACTTCTTATAATTATCTCTATTTAATTAGTAAAATAATACAGATAGTAGGAATTACTGTGGTGGTAGTAATGATGTTAATGGAGGTGATGCGTATGTTATTATTAGTTGGTAATAGATCTGAATAATAATATTTATTTAATAATTTCTAAGTTCTTTATAATTATTTCTATTCAACATCTTTATAATTCCCTTATGAAGAGGTTCGCAATCATATAATCGTTATATAAAGAATAGAGGTAATAATCTGTGTCATTTGGCACGTAGAATTCCATTCCTTCAAATGTGATTTTTTTTAATGGGAAAATATCGGAATATTCAAACAATAATACAAATCCTCTTACCGAGGTATAGCCAGTATCAACTCCATAGAATAAAAAACCATTTTTGACTGATTTTCTATTATTAAATAATAATGAATCACGCATATTTACATTTTATTTTTCACTATTTTATCTATTGATTTATTTGCTTTTAACGCTTTTTTGATATGTTTTTTGCTGAGTCTTTTTATTTTTTGTATGTTTTTTTGAAAAGTTTTGTATTCATTTCCTTTTAAAGGAGTTTTCGAATAACCTTTGTCAAATGGAAATATGTCAACATTGGCTGGGGCGTCTTTATATTTTAAGTTTGTTATGCCAAACTCTAGTATTTTGAATTCGTCTTTTGCAAATTCTTCTTTTAAAATTGGTAAAATTTTCTCGTAATTTTTTCTTTCCATTGCTATATCTATGTCGTCGTCCCATGGTATAAATCCACCGTGCCTAACTGCTCCTAAAAGAGTTCCCCAGTCTAGCCAATATTCTATATTATGCTTTTTTGCTATTTCATCAACCTTTTTAAAATGACAAATAAAATTTTTTGTGATAATCGTAGATTACCCGTTGCTTTCCGTAATTTTGTTATATCGTTTGTCGCCTCTATCATGTTTTTTATTAAATGTACTTCTTTGCTTGTTTTTTCCAATTTTCTATCAATTAATAAGTTTAATGATTGTTTAATTGATAAAAATAGTAATATGATTCCTACAATAAAAATTATTAATGATACTTTTTTCTGTTCACAGTAATAATAAAAGTTATTATTTTCTGTATAAAAAATGTATCTGGAATGAAAAAATAATCAATATGTTCCTTGATTTTTTGACATAAACCAATAATATTTTTTTAATTAAAAAACACTATTTATTTATGTCAGAAGAAAAAGAAAAAAGTTTAGTGTCCGTGTTGGCTTTAAACGTTAAAGGACAACTTAGTAGAATTACAACATTCTTTAGTGAACATAATCTTAATATCTTGAGATTGGTTTTGTCTGCTGCTGATAAGGATGATAAAATACATAAAACTATAGCGTATATAGAGGGCGATCGTAAGAAAGTTGACGAAATGTGCAAAGGTCTCTTGGATGTTGAAAATGTTTTGAAAGTTACAAATTTTCAAACTAATGCTGAATATATAGAAAAAGAAGTTTGTTTGATAAAAATATTAAATTCTGAATCAAAAGCATCTGATGTTTCTAATTTGGTTGCCGATGCTAGTGGTAGAACTATATTTACTAATCAGAATATCACAATCTATAAAATTGAGGATAATGAAGAAAACGTGAATGATTTTGTTAATAGATTGGTTGGAATTACAAAAAATATTGAAATATCAAGAAGTGGAATGATAGCTATGGCTATAGATGATAAAATAGATAATGTTATAGATGTGGACTTATGAATTTAGATAAACATATTTTTGATAAAACAATTCTTAAAAGGTACGATGTTAGAGGAGTTGTTGGAGAAACTTTGAATAATGAAGATGCTTATTATATTGGAAAAAGCTATGGAACATTATTGAAGAATTTAGGTTTGAAGACTTGTATTGTAGGTAGAGATGCGAGAGAAACGTCTGAATTGTATTCTAAAGAAGCTATTTCTGGTTTGACTGAAGTTGGAATAGATGTTGTAGATATAGGTTTGGTACCAACACCTATGGTTTATTTTGCTATACAATATCTTAAAAAGGATGCGGGTTTTATAGTGACAGCTTCGCATAATTCTCCTGAATATAATGGTTTTAAGATGCTTACAAAAGATGATCCTGTATGGGGTGATGATATTTTAAAAATTGGTGATATATCTTCTAAGGGGGTTTTTGCTAAGAGTGAATATATTGGTAATGTTGAAATTGTTGATGTTAGAAGTGATTACTATGATTTTTTGTTGAGTAGGTTGAAATTGAATAAAAATTATAAAAAGTTGAAAATATGTTGGGATGCTGGAAATGGCGCTGTTGCATCTATATTGGACGAATTTGTAAAAATGCTGCCATTTGATAGTATTACAATATGTAATAATGTAGATCCAAATTTTCCAAATCATCATCCAAATCCAGAAACACCTGAAAATTTGAAAATGCTTTCGGAAAGTGTTAGAAAGAATTCTTGTGATTTTGGAATAGCATTTGATGGTGATGGTGATAGAATAGGAGTGGTTGATAATGATGGTGAGATGATATTTGGGGATAAATTATTAGCTATATTTGCTAGAGATTTTCTCAAGGAGCATCCAGGAGAAAAAGTTATGTCTGAAGTATCATCAAGCTTGGTTTTATATGATGATATTAAAAAACATGGTGGTATACCTGTAATGTGGAAACCTGGCCATTCTATTCAGAAGGCGAAAATGAAATCTGATAACATAAAGCTTGCTGGTGAAGCTAGTGGGCATATATTTTTTGGTGATAATTATAATTATGATGATGCGATGTATGCGGCTATAAAATTGATAAATATATTAGCTAATTGTGATGATAGTTTGAGTGATGTGCAAAAAACTTTTCCCATTACTTATGTAATTCCTAAAGTTAATATAAAATGTGATGAAGAGGAAAAATATAAAATACCTGAAGAAATTAAAAATAGACTTATAAAACAAGGTAGAGAAGTAAACGACGTAGAGGGAATAAGAGTTAATAAATCTGATGGTTGGTGGATGTGTAGACACTCTAGTACTGGTCCAAATATAACTATAAGATGTGAAGCATTGACAGAAGAGGGTTTAGATCTTTGTAAAAAAGAAGTAACAGAACAGCTAAAAATTAGTGGTTATCATATTGAATTATAAAAAAACACGAATTATGATTTAAAAAACAGGGAAGCTAAAATTAATTAGCTAGCGCCTGTTATAGATTATTTCCATATAAACACCCACTTGTTGGGTGTTTTCCATTACTTATTCCATAGAGAGAACAATATAAAACATATATCATCATCTGTCTAATATAGATGATACAACTTAATTATTTAATATGCTAATTCTTTTTTGTCATAGGTTTTTAAAAATCGTTGCATTTATTGCATAGGGTAAATGGCTTATTTTTACAAAAAACCTTATAATACGTGATTTATGCGGTTTTATTGATTTGGTACTCCGATAGTAAATATATTATAAAGAATGTTATAGAATTACAAAGATTAGCGTTGATACAAGCAATTGTAAAGGAAAAAATGCATATATATAATATAAAGGATAGTCAATATTTTTCTTTGAATTATAATTTTTTATTCTAAAAAATATTTTTATTGCCAAAAAAATAACTAAAATTATGAGATTTACGCTATTCGAATATATATTATTATCAAAAAGATATTTTTTTCTTGATAGGATAAACTAAAACTACCGAATTGTATTACTGAAACTGATAGTAGAAACATAAAAACTAATATGAAATAAACAAAAACTTTATTAAGTATTTTGTTGAAAAAATTCGATGCTATTGAAGCAAGTAATGGAATATATACTATAGAATATAGTGTACTTTCGTTAATCATTGACTTTTTCCTTGTGAATAAATACTAAAATAGCGGTTAATGCTATCAATATAACGTTAGTTATTATATTTTTTATGTTAAAAAAGTTAACAAATCTATAATTTAGTACAATTATTGTAATTAAAATATTTATAGCGAATGTGAAAAATGTTAATTTTGTTCCAATTCCTTTTTAGGAAAAGAATAAAATATGCATTTAATAAATATTAAAAAAGAATTAAATTATAAGCTAATTCAATTTATAACATTAGTATGCGTATATGTTATTAATAATAATGAAAAATAACCGAAAACTATTATTAAAAGTATCATTTTAGCTTTACAAAGTTATATACATATATTATACTAATTCTTCTAAATCTTAACTGGTAAATCAAGTTTATAATAATCAATATTAGTGAACTTGTTAATATTGTTACGGAACTATATAAATATGAATAAGATAAACTAATCAGTGAATATGTTAAGAAGAATGGGAATAGAAAAAATATAAGAAGTTTTAGTACTAAACCATTTTTCATGTTTTATCCATATTTTTTAAATGAATTTTTTATAAAAATCATCATTATATATACCACTAATATGTAATTTTATTAATCATGGTTATATTATTGTTTGGTTGTGTTATAATTATCTCTTTAATTTTAGTATTTTTAGAAAAAGTTTGTAAATTTATATTCATGATATTATAACTTTTTAACATACAGATTGTCGTCCAAATTAAAAATAGAATCGATCCAAAAATAGTGAAGTATTTGACTATATTAGTTAGTTTTTTATTGTTGTCTATTCCTAATTGGTTCATTTTTTCATAAAAGCAAAATATAAATATTACAAGAAGTGGCAAAAATAAACTAAAACTTGATGTTAATATAAAGTCACTTTCTTTATCAATAATTATCACAAAGTATGCTATATTAATAAACGTTTGTAAGAATAATAATGGTAATAAAATTTTGTAGTCTTTTTTTGAAAAGATGAATAAAAGGCCAATAAATATTATAAAAAGTAAGATAATGTCATCAATTATAAATTTCATTATTATTCTATTTTAATAGCGTAATTATCATTAATAACTATATTAACTGAAGTTATATTACAAACATTTTTAATATCTTCAATAACAGATTCTAAATTATATGGACTATATATTGCTACTTTTTCAATTATATCTTTCATTGATACATTTTTTTCTGATTTGTATTTTCTAATGTCTGCTACGACTTTTAGTACTATATCGCCAATATTAGTTATTTTTATCTCATCTTTTAGAGATTTTATTCTTGGCAAGTTATATCTAGAGTGTATTGATTTTTTCTCATTAAATTCATTTTCAAATAGACAAGAATAAATTTCTTCAGTTATAATTGGTACAAACGGAGCAAACAATTTTAAAATTGAATTGAAAGTATGATATATTGTTTTTATGGCTGAAATTTGAGATTTATTTATACTCTCAATTTCATTTTCGGTTAAGCTAATATTATGGTATTTCGTTCCAGAAGCGCCATAACATCTAATTTTAACTATTTCTAAATAATTATCACAGAAATCACCCCAGAAGAAATTTTCCAAATTTTCTAATGCTTTATTATATTCATAATTATTGAAATTTTCTGTATATATTTTTATGACCTTATTAAGTTGGTTAACTAGCCAAATGTCCATTGTCTCAAATATATATTTATTCTCTAAATCTTCTTCTAAACTTTCCTTTTGATTTGGAATATTTCTAAAATGTATTTCAGCAAATTTAGCGCAGTTAAATAATTTAGTTACTAGTTTTTGTCCGTTTTTAACTGTCTCTTCCAAATAATTTGTATCCATACCAAGTGTTGAATTAGCTGTCCAATATCTAACTGCATCCGACCCAAATTTATCAAATATTTTTAGTGGATCTATAACATTGCCCACCGACTTAGACATTTTTGTTCCATCTGTTGCTAAACACCAGCCATTGACCATTATGGTTTTCCAAGGAATATTTTCACTATGATAGAGTGATTTTATAATTGTATAAAATGCCCATGTTCTAATTATATCATGACCTTGTGCTCTTAAATCAAAGGGAACTTTAAGTTTTTTAAACTTTTCATTATCTATATTCAATTCTTCAGTTATTCCAAATATTGATAATTGAGGTGATACTGAGGAAGTAGCCCATGTATCAAAAATATCGGTTTCTGGTTCAATTTCGTCTACTTTGTAACCATTTGGTAGAGTTTTAGTTGGATCAATAGGTAATTCATTTTTTGTAGCTAGTATTATTCTGCCTTCTTCTCCAGCTTTTTTTGAATACCATACTGGTATTGGTATACCAAAAAATCTTTGTCTAGATATACACCAATCCCAACTGAGACCATCAGCCCAATTATGTAATCTCGCCTTCATCCAATCTGGTTTCCAACTTATTTTATCAATTTGTTCGTGTAATTTATCTTTATTATCTAAAACTTTTATGAACCATTGTTTTTTA
>CASFUN010000015.1 GCA_949298005.1 uncultured Alphaproteobacteria bacterium
CAATTTTTTTATAAAGTATGACAGTAGAAAGAACACTTAGTATTATAAAACCTAACGCAATAGCCAGAAAACTAGAGGGACAGATTGTTTCAAAAATAGAAAATGAAGGCTTTGAAATAATAACACAAAAAAAGTTATTAATGACAAAAGGGCAAGCGGAATTATTCTATAGAGAACATTCGGAAAAACCATTTTTTGAAGAACTAGTAGAATTTATGTCAAGTGGATCTGTAGTTGCACAAGTTTTAGAGAAGGAAAATGCAGTGGTATCATATAGAACCCTAATGGGAGCTACAGATCCAAAAACTGCAGAAAAAGGTACTATAAGAAAAGAATTTGGTACAAGTATAAAAGAAAATGCAGTGCATGGTTCGGAAAATCTTGAGAGTGCTTGGAGAGAAATACATTTCTTCTTTAGTGATATAGAAATTAATAAGTAAAAATCATATATTTATACCTAAGATTGTGAGTTTATAATATTAAACTATTACCACTCATAATTTTAGGTTTTTCTATATTAAGTTCCTTTAGAATAGTTGGAGCAATATCAGCAAGACTACCTTGTTCTGCTAATTGAATATCTAAAATATTGTTTTTAACAACAATAAAAGGTACTTGATTTGTTGTATGGGTTGTACATGGTTGATTTTTGGATTCATCAAACATTTTTTCAATATTACCATGATCGGCTGTTATAAATATTGTTCCATCTATATTTTTAACAGTCTTAACTAACTTTTCCAACTGTTCATCAATTATCTCAACAGCTTTTATAGCAGCTTCCATATTACCAGTATGGCCGACCATATCTGGATTGGCGAAATTGACAACTATTAAATTATATTTTCTATTTTCTATAGAACTAATTAATTTTTCATTAACTTCCAAACAAGACATTTCTGGTTTAAGGTCGTAAGTTGCAACAGCTGGCGATTTTACTAAAATCCTATCTTCACCTTCAAATTCTCTTTCAATACCTCCATTGAAAAAGAAAGTTACATGAGCATATTTTTCCGTTTCAGCAATTCTTAATTGTTTAAGACCATTTTTTGAAATAATTTCGCCTAAAGATTCTGTTATTTGTTCGTTAGGAAACATAGTTTTTAAGTATTGACTATGTTCTACAGAATATTCAGTAAATTGAACCATATTTGAAAAATTTATAACCTTTGTTCTTTCAAAAATATTGAAATTAACTTGTCCGAGTGCCTGCGATAATTGTCTTGCTCTATCTGCTCTAAAATTACAGAATATAAATGCGTCGCCGTCCTTCATACCGCTGTAATCATTAACAGTAGTTGGTTCTAAAAATTCATCTGTTTTACTTAATTTATAGGAATTTTCTATAATTTCTATTGGGTTAAGTGTAGAACTTTTATTATCACCATTAACAATAATATTGTACGCTTTTGAAATTCGATCCCAGTTTTTATCTCTATCCATTGCATAATATCTTCCACTTAATGTAGCTATTTTTATATTATTATAACCTTTAGTTTCTTCTTTAAATTTACTTATGTAATTTATAGCAGACATCTGGGGAGTATCTCTTCCATCTAAGAAACAATGTATAAATATGTTTATTTCGTTATCAGCAACAACTTTGGCAATGGATATAATATGGTCTATATTGGAATGTACACCTCCATCAGAAAATAAACCTAGTAAATGTAAACTTCCTTTAGTTTCTTTTAATTTTTTAATTGTATCTTGTAATACAATATTATCTTGTACTTTTCCATCTTTTACTACTTTATTTATTTTTGGTAAATCTTGAAATATCACACGGCCTGATCCTATGGTTGTATGTCCAACTTCAGAATTACCCATTTGACCATCTGGTAACCCTACAGCTAAACCCGATGCTTCTAATTTTGTGTTTGGATAATTTTTGATTAAAGAATTATAAAATGGAGTTTTAGCTTTGGCAATTGCAGAGTATTTTGTGTCATTTGTTAGACCCCAACCATCCAATATACAAAGAACTACGATTTTGTCAGACATGTGAAAAATTGAATTAATATTAATATTGTATCTTAATTGAGTTTTATTTTCAAGCTTTGTTTGAGATAAATTACAATTAGTTGGATATTAAGAGAAATTTAAACTAATTCAATTTTCTTAATTACTGCTTTTAAAATAAAAAGTAAGATAAAAATAGAAAATGATAAGTTTGAATGTGAGTATACCAAATCTCCAACCGCTAATTCAGATATAATTGACCTTATGATGAAGAGAGTTATAGTCATAATTATAACTTTAAGAGTAATCAACATATTTTTAGAATTTCTTTGATCAATTCTTAAACTTGTAAAAATAAAA
The DNA here is from genome assembly GCA_949298005.1 of uncultured Alphaproteobacteria bacterium. Taxonomy (GTDB): domain Bacteria; phylum Pseudomonadota; class Alphaproteobacteria; order Rickettsiales; family UBA1997; genus CALXRO01. The sequence continues at coordinate 2,323 of CASFUN010000015.1, forward strand.
CATACTATAAATACAAAATAAAATGGTTTTGAAATAAAATTAAACATGTTAGCTTCAAATTTTTTTGTATTAAGTCCAGCTATTTTATAATCATTAATTAGTTTTTTTATTAATAAAAATGGAATTAGTTTTAGTTTTTCATATTTATTTAAAAGTTGTTTTTTAATAAATTTATTATCCATATTTGTTATCATTACAATCTTATCCACATAATGATTTAATTCATTTTTTTCTATATAAAATAGGTTATTAAATGTAATTTCATTATCTGTTATTGACATGTTATCAGCAGTAATTTTTTTTGTTAGTTTTCCATTTTCATCTATTAGTAGTCCATCAATTGTTTCAAAAATTAGTTCATCATCTATAAAAACTTTATCACTCTTTATAATTAAATCCTCTCCATCTGCTAATTTTAAATTTAACCATATACCACTTTTAGATTCTAAAAATTTAGCCTTTACATTTTTACCCATAGATTTTAAAAATAATTCTTCAGATATATTATATAATTTTACAGATAATCTATTAAATAAAGTTATATCTAAAAAACCTATAATTATAGCAAAAGTAACTATGGACTTTAGTACTTTCCATGGAGAATAATTGGACATATACATTATAATTAGCTCATTCTTTTCAGAAATTCGCATGAGCTCAAAATTAATTGCTAAAGCTAAAATAAAGAACATAATGACCTCAAGTATTGGTAATGAACGATAGGTTATTATCTTTATAGCAACAAAGTGATTTATTGAATATTTTTGTATTTTGCTAGAAAATTCAAAGAAATTAACCATAAATACTATCATAAAAGATATTACAAATATTAATGAAAACATTTTTAATAAATTTTTGATCAAATATCTTGATAATTTAGTTGGCAAAATTTTTTCTATCATCTTTAATCACTTCGGCTATTATGTAAAAAATTGGTAATATAATAGATAAAACCATTATGTAGAGTCCTAAAATTTTGTTCTGAGCTAAGTTATATGAATATGTAAAAGCAGCAAAAATTAAAAGATCTATAATAAATATTAATACACTAAAAATATTTTTCTCATATTTTGAAAAACTAACATTTAGTACTATAATTGCACTTAATAAAGACAATACTAATGATAGTAAAGGATTTATAAACCTATATAGAATTTCAGATATAATTTTGAAATTTTTGTTTTCTAATTTAATTAAATTTTTAACTGTAAGAAAACTAATATCATTAGTATTTTTATCAATTTTTTTAATAGAAAAGAAATCTTCTAAATTTATAGTATATTCTTCAAAAAATAATGTTTTTGTTCTTGTATTATAATTATTATTTTTGTTTAATAAGCATATATTTCCATTATATAATTTTAAAAAGCTATCATCTATTACCTCACATGTTTCCGAATAAATTAGCTTATTACCATTCTTTTCATCATTTATAGATATAACTAAAGTTTTTATCTTATTATCATCTCTACTGCTTGAATAAATCTTGAAATTATCAAAACTTCTAAAATCTCTACTATTTAGTATAATGTTTACAAAATTTCTTTTTAGTAAATTGACAGCTTGTTCAAAAGCTAAATTCGCCTTTGGTATAAGACTAAACATAATAAAATAAGAAAACATGCAAACTATTAGTCCAGATATAAATGGTGATATGATTAATTTTCTTTTATTAAGACCAGAATTTCTAAGTATTACTAATTCATTATTTTGGCTTATCCTGGTATAGTAAATTATTGTAGCTATAGAAGAGCAGATTGGTATAACTAAAATTAAAATATTTGGTAGAATAGATGATGTTATCTTTATAAAATCTATTAAACTTAGCCCATAATTTGTTATATAATCAAAATAGCCAATAGACCTAGTTAGCCACACAATACAAGATATTAAAAAAATAGATATACATAAATATCTTAATAAATTTTTTATAAGATAGACATTGTACTTCCTTAATATCAAACTTGTTTTCTTTTTTTTAATAAATATAGTGTAACTTAAATAAAGTTTTAAGTAAATAGATAAATGAATGATGGTATAAAGTCTGTACATTTACAGAATTTTCCAAAAATTAACGATTTTGAGACAGATAAACAGCTTATTGATAAAATGGATAAAGTAAGATCCATATGTAGTTGTGCTCTTTTTATAAGAGATAAAAATAATTTAAGAGTAAGATTACCATTAAATAAAATAACAATAATAACAGCAGATGTAGATGGTATCAAAGAATTTTCGAATATAATCCTTGATGAAATCAATGTAAAAAATATTGAATTCAATAAGAATATTAATGATTTTGCATCAAATAAACTTGTATTAGACTTTAAAAAAATAGGCTCTAAAGTTGGTAGTAAAATGCCTGAAATAATAAAAGCAACCAAAAATAGAGAATGGGAAATTAATAATAATAAACTTATGATTTGTGGTTTTGTATTAGACGAAAACGAATTCAAGCTAACTCTTGAGCCTAAACAAGTCGATACATTTGTAGTTGATAATTATGATATTTTGATACAATTAGATTTAAAAATAACGAGAGAGTTAGAACAAGAAGGAATAGTAAGAGACCTAGTTAGGATAATACAACAATTTAGAAAAGATGCAGACTTAAATGTATCAGATAAAATAGAATTGAGTATTTATACATATTATGATTTTCTTACCGAGTCAGTGGAAAAATTTACAAGCTATATATCCGAACAAACATTGGCTAAATCATTAAGCGTTTTTCCCATAGATAAAGCTAATAATAGTTTTGATGGATTTAAATTTAATGAAACATTAAATAGCAATAAAATTACAGTTAACTTTAGGGTAATAAATTAACTATCATGGTAAAAAATAAAAATATTCTATTTGTTGTTCCAACCATGAATAGTGGCGGTGTAGAAGTGGGAATTATAGAATTTGCAAAAAAAAATTACGAAACAAAAGACTTAAATTTATTTTTAGTATCAGATGGTGGTTTATTAATTAGTAAACTAATTCATTATGGAGTAAAGTGTTTTAGTATTAATGTAAAAAGTAAAAATCCTTTGGTAATTCTAAACAATATAAAAAAGCTAAAGAAAATCATAAAAGACGAAAAGATAGATATAGTTCAAGTAGAATCAAGAGCTCCAGCCTGGAGTTGTTATTATGCTTGTAAATATCTAAAAGTCCCACTTATAAATGTGGTTCAATTTAATGGAATATTCAAAAAAAGTTCCTTTTTGAAAAAAAAATATAATTCAATAATGCTCAAAGGGGATAGGATTATAACGGTTTCTAATGCCGTAAAAAATGCTATAACAATCAACTATAAAAACTTTTTAAAAAATGTAAAAGGTAATAAAAAAATAATAGATGTTATACATAGAGGTATTGATACAGATATATATAATCAAAAAAATGTAAACGAAAACCGAAAACTTATCTTACAATCAAAATTTAATTTACCTGATGATAAAATTATAATAACACTTCCAGGAAGGTTTACAGAGCAGAAAGGTCAAAAATATTTTTTAAAAGTTTTAAAGAATTTAAAATATGATAATTATATATGTATTATGATTGGTGATACAAAAAAAAATCCAAAATATGTCAAAGAAATTGAAAAAATTATATACAAATATAAATTAGAAAATCATGTAAAAATATGCGAAAATATAAATGATATGCCAGCTTTGTATGTTTTATCAAATATAATTGTATCGCCTAGTATAATGCCTGAAGCATTTGGTAGAATCTCAATTGAAGCACAGTCAATGGAAAAAATATTTATTGGAACTAATATAGGTGGCAATTTTGAAACTGTTATAGATAATGAGACCGGTTTTTTAGCATCATCGAAAGATCCAGTTAAATTTGCTACGATTATAGATAATATTATAAATATGGATCAAGATAAGTTAAATCAAATAAGAAAAAATGCTAGAAGAAATGTTATAGAAAATTATACATTTGATACTATGTATAACAAAATGTTAGATATATACAACAATATAAGATAAAGTATAATGATTTTAGGTGTTGGAATTGATTTAATTGATATTGATAGGATTAGAAAGGTAAATGATAAATACGGTAAAAAATTTGTAATAAAAATACTTTCAGATGAAGAGAAAAAAATTTTTGACACAATAGAAATAAAGAAAAAAAAAAATAACTTTTTAGCTAAAAGATTTTCTGCCAAGGAATCATTTCTAAAAGCATTAGGAATTGGTCTAGGACATGGTATTGAATTTTCTGATATAAGTATAATAAATAATTCATATGGCAAGCCAGAAATATACTTAAACAAAAAAGCTAAAAATATTGTTGAAAACTTGTATAAAAGTGATATAATAAATTTTGCTATTTCAATAACTGATGAAAAGAATTTAATCAATACCATAACAATAATTTCAAACTAAGGTAACAAAATGAATAGTTTTATTTTTGAAAGAATGAATAGAAAATATAATACATATGATATTATAAAGGACATAGCTTTTATAACAATGATAATTGATCATATAGGCTACTATCTAATGCCAAAGTTATTAGTTCTGAGACTTATAGGTCGCATATCTGCTGTATTATATGCAATATCATTCGGTATAAACAAACATAGAAATATGAACAAATTATTTACATTCGCTGTAGTAACATCTCTAGTTCAAATGTTTATGTTAGGTATGATTTTTCCGTTGAATATTTTCTTTAATTTTTTTGTTTCAGCATTATTAATAGATTATATTGAGTTAATATATAATAAATATCCATATATATTTTTATGTATATTTTTAACATTACTATTTCCACTTGGTGTTATAACCGATCAAGTAACTGAATATGGAATTTTTCTCACATTTCTTATGTTTTGCGGTAGAATTTTCATAAAGAATAAAAAAGACAAAAAAGATTTAATAACAACCATAATAATATTTATTATATATTTTATATATTCTGCAAATAATTTCAAATTTAGTGTAATTCAATCTAGTATACTCTTTGTATTTTTAACATGTATTTATATAAATATGTTTGATTTCAAAATAAAAGATATTGAACATGTTAAGTGTGAAACATTACTATTAGTACTTTCCAGATACTCAATGGAATTATTTTTAATACAAACAATAATTTTTTCTTATTTACTTAAAGCATTAATATGGCTATATTAGATAACAAACAAAATATAAGAAGCTTCGGCAGAATAAACGGCAGAGCTTGCGGCGAAAAAACAAATCAAATATTAAATAACGTTTTACCAAAATATACATTTGGTACAAAAGAAATAGACATAAAAAAATGTAACTATCTTGAAGTAGGATTTGGTTATGGAGAAAGCTTATTTAAAAGAGCATTGGTTGATGTAGATACAAATTATATTGGTTGTGAAATATATTCGAAAGGAGTAGCTAATTTAGTTGAATTAATAGAAAAATATTCAATTAAAAACATTAAAATTTTCAATGGTGATGCTAGGATTTTATTGGAAGATATACCAAATAATAGTCTTGATAAAATATTTATTATTTATCCAGATCCATGGCCGAAAAAGAAACAAAATAAAAGAAGAATTATAAATGAGAAATTTTTAGAACTTGTTCACAAAAAATTAAAAAAATACGGGATGTTATTCTTTGCAACTGATATTACTGATTATGCTGACTGGACTCTTGAAAAAATAAATAACACTAACTTATTTGTGTCTAATTTTTCAAGTTTATCGGAAGTTAAAAAAGAACCATTATGGTGGGTAAAGACAAAATATCAGAAAAAAGCTTTAAATGAGTCAAGGGAAAGTTATTTTATGGAATTTACAGCAATAAATATAGCAGAAAATGAGTAAGGTTTTGTTTATAGCCAATGGACAAGTATGTCAATTTAAAGATAGTTTTTTTAGAGATTTTGATGAAATTGTTTGTGTTGATGGTGGTTATAATTCAATAAAATTATATGGAATATCTCCAACATTTTTAATAGGCGATTTGGATTCAGTAAAAATTAATGAATCTGAATTATCAAAAACTTGTAAGGTGATTATTAAAGATAATCAAGATGAATCAGATTTGGAATTTGCTATAAAATATGTTATAAAGAATGTAAATAATGTTGATGAAATTACAATAATAAATGCAACTGGATTAAGATTAGACCATACAATAAATAATATTATACTACTAAAATCAATACCTAATGAAATTATAACAAAAATTGTCAGTGAAAATGAAGAATTATATTTAATTAGAGATAATATCACATTAAATAATGTCATAAATAAAACTGTATCAATACTGCCTATAACTGATATTAAAAACATTAAAACACAAGGCTTAAAATGGGAATTGAATAATGTGGATATTGATTTTGGTTTTGTTGGTGGAATATCAAATATATGTCTAAAAAATAAGATAAAAATTTCTCTTGAATCTGGAGAAGCTTTGATTATATTGAATATATATAAAATATGAAACTACGGATCATAATATATTTAGCTAGTTTTTGGTTTAGATTAAATGAAAAAATAAGATTTATATTGATTGGTGCCCTAAATACTTTAATCAGCTACGGAATATTTTTTATATTGTTTTATACTACTGGTTCAAAATATCATAAAATATCTTTATTATTCTCATGGTTAATATCATCAATTATAACATTTTTACACAAAAAATATTAGTTTTCCAAACAATTTGGAATGTGTTATATGAGTACTCAAAATCATTACTAACTAGAAGTATAGGTCTTTTGACAAATTTAATATTATTAGATATTTTATTAATAATTATTAGCAATAATGTGTATCTTACACAGTTTTTAGCTAGTCTTGCTAATGAGTTTATTATGTTTTTTATGTTAAAATATTTTACATTTAAGAAGTAAAAATTATGGATAAAAAACCGGTTGTGATATTTCTATTATAGTTCCAATGTATAATGAAGAAGGAGTTATAGAAAGTTTTTTTGTAGAAATAAGAAAAGTAATGAGTAATTTGAGTAATTATTCTTATGAGATACTTTGTATAGATGATGGAAGCAGCGACAATACAATTGATATTTTAAAAAAATACTCAGTAGAAGATAGTCGAATAAAAATAATCTCGTTTTCTAGAAATTTTCACAAAGAAGCGGCAATATTAGCAGAGCTTAATTATTGTAATGGAAAATGTGCAATTCCTATAGATGCTGATCTCCAAGATCCTCCAGAACTTATAGAAAAGTTTTTGGAAAAATGGAAAGAAGGTTATGATAACGTATATGGTATTAGGATAAAAGAAATACAGACAGTTTTTTAAAAAAGCTAAAATCACGTTTGTTTTATTCAATTTTTAATAAAATTTCTGATAAAAAAATTCCTAGTAACGCTGGTGATTATAGACTCATAGATAGAAAAGTAATAGATAATATTAATAGACTTAATGAAGCTTCTCTGTTTATGAAGGGCATTTTTAATTGGGTTGGCTTTAGAAGCTACGGGATTGAATATATTAGACCTAAAAGGATCCAAGGTAGAACTAAATGGAATTATTGTAAGCTTTGGAATTTTGCACTTGATGGAATAACATCTTTTACAACTCTACCAATAAGAATATGGACATATTTTGGTTGCACATTAGAAGTTATTTCCTTTATATATATGATATATTCAATTGTTAAAATGTATTTTCAATAACAAATTTTATTATATTATTTTTGTTTGGGTTGCAGTTTATTGCTATTGGAATTCTCGGTGAATACATAGGAAGAATATTTATTGAAACAAAAAACAGACCATTATACATAATTAAAGAAAAGGTAAATTTATGAAGCAATTTAAAAACTTTTTAAACGATAATTTAGATGTAGCTATATCAATGTTTATAGCTGTTATACTATATATAGTAGTTTTTGGAATATCATCATTAAATCTAGCTAATTATAAATGGTTACTATCTGGCGGTGATTTAACACAAAATTACATAGGAGGAGTTTTATATAGAAATAGTAAATGGGCATTGCCTATATTTGTTCAGAGAGAAATAGGTTATCCATATGGCGTATCTGTATTAGGTACAGATTCTTTACCTATTATTTAAAATATTTACCAAATGTTTCGGTTTATCGCCATTTTATCAATTTTTTGGAATATTGGTCTTATTATGTTTTATTTTACAAACATTTTTTTCAATTAAAATTCTTAGAAAAATATTTGGATCTGATGAATTATTAAATGTGATTTGCTCAATATTCTTCATAATATCACCAATAATATTAAATAGAACTTTTGCACATACTACATTGTGTGGACATTAGATAATACTAGCTTCAATACTACTATATTTAAATAACAGATTAGATAAAATTGATTGGTTATATATAGCATTATTAGCGAATATATCTTTACTCATACATCCATATTTTACTTTTATGATTTTTCCAATAATTGCAGCTTTTTTATATAAAAAGATTTTCACTGAAAAAGAATTTACTATAAAAGAAGTTATACCTTACAGTATAATAATTTTATTTACAGTTATTTTTACAATGTATCTATTGGGTATGTTTGAAGCAATAAATCCGAATGCTGGTGTTTGGAAATCTTTTTCAATGAATTTAAATGCTTTAATTAACCCTATATGGAGCAAATCATTATTTTTGAATAAACTTTCTCACATGGAAGGACGATATGAAGGAGAGATAATTATCTAGGTTTTGGACTCATAATATTACTCATACTAACATTAAAAGTTTTATTCATAGATAAAAAATTACAAATAAAAGATAAAGAAATAACTGCAGTAATTTTATTTTTAGTATTATTCTCAGTTTCCAGCAATATATACTTAGGAAAGTCACTAATATTTAGTTATAACTCTATAATTCTTAGAGGTTTTGGAGGAATATTCAGAGCAGGAGGACGAATTTTCTGGCCTGTATGGTATTTATTAGTTTATTTTGTATTAAAAACAATTAAAGAAAATTACAAAAATTATAGCTCAATATTAAAAATTCTTTGTACCATACAGATTATAGATTTATCACCAATACTAGTCAATAAATATAAAAGTGTTAATCTAACCTCGAAAAAACAGAATAAATATGAGAATATTTTAAGATCTAGTGAATGGAATGAAATTTTTAAGAGAAATAATCATATTTTTCTGGTTGGAGGTTTTAATAGTTACTACTATTTTTGGGAAAAAATAATAACAAATAATATTACTGTAAATAATGGTTATTTTGCTAGAAGTACATCAAAAATAAAGAAAGACATAGAATCAGTTACCTTTCAATTATTGAATGATATATTACCAGATAAAAAAAATACTGTATATATTATTAATAACGATATTTACGAAAAACTGAAGAATAAACCAAATAGTAAATTAATAAATCATGTGAAAGAACTAGATGGATATAAATATATAGAATATGATGAAAATTTAATAAATGAAGATAAATATATCAAACTAAACAACAAAATAATTCTAAAAGATTTAGTAAAAGGTATAGAGCTTAACGGTTTTTCAAATGAAAATGGAGAAGAAGAATTCTGGTCGTTACATCATAAAGTTGGTTTAAGTTTTAAAATCGATGAATTGCCAAAAAAGATTTCAAAATTAAATTTGAAATTAATCCTTTTATAAACGAAAAAAATAAACGTGTTAGAACAAATGTTTACGTTAATGGTAAAAAGTTAGCTAAATGGATCTTTAAAAAAGATGAAAATTATCCTTTGACGGAGATTATAGTACCAAAGAATTTAATAAAAAAAGATGGGGAAGTTGAAGTTAAATTCGGTTTAGCTGGAACTAATAGTCTTAAACATTTAGGTCTTGGTATCGAAGGAAGAAGAAAAGGCATAGGTATAATTTCAATAGAGATAGTATATTAAAAAAATTCATTCAAACCTATAATATCCAACGATTTTTTCCAACCAATAGCTATTAATTCCATATTCCACAACTTTGCTAGCCTCAACATAACAATGTATCATCCCAATATCACTAACAATTGCTACATGTTCCAATTTGTTCGTAAAATTAAGATAAATTATATCACCATGAGATAGTTCTAATTTGTTTATTTTTTTAAAATACCTATCAAGAAAATTTTTCATTTCTCCACGATTTGGATAACGCGAATAATCAAGATAATCATAATTTACAATATTCTTACCGTGAACACAAAATTCCATTTCTTCTCCAACTTTAATTATGAGTCCTATACAATCTATTCCACCATTATTTAAGTTATTTTTTTTTGATTCTGCTGGTATAATGGAATCTGGTTCCAAGCCAAGTTCTAGCTATTTCTACAATTTGATTAGAGTTATTGACTGTCATTACTAGTAAAATTTATAAACTTTTGTTGTCCTTGGTAAGTCTGGTTCATCTCTGAAATTAATTGCATTATTAAATTTACTACAACAAGTTTCAAATTTTTTGTTACAACCAGTAAATATATCAAAATTATCATCAATTTTTATTTTTTTAGGTAAACTAGTACTAATTGTAATATTTCTTGATTCTGATTGCTTTATTTCTATTGTTCTACCAGTATTTTCACCACTGGTAAATTCTAAATATCCATATTTGAAATAATCTTTTTCTTTCGATTTAATGATAAAACTATCCGTATAAAATACATTATCTTCAATAACATTAGTAATTTTTTCAGTAAATTTATAGTTTAATATATCTAAAGAACACTTTTTGCTACAGAATTTAGTTCTACATAACGGGGAATATGTATCTCCAATTTGTTTTTTCTAATAAACTTAATTTTCCTTTTATATTAAAAATATTCTATCTTCTACTATGCTAACAGAATCTATAAAACCACTGGTTAAAATTATAGAACCATAATCTAAATGCTCTGTATTTACAAAAAATATATCTATTTCCGCATCATCGAAATCATTTGATAAAATAAATTCTTTTTTTATGTTACTGTCATCTATGGTGGCTATAACTTCCATATCATCAGTTATTATATCGGAAAAATTAGAATATTTTTTATTATCTATACCAAATGACTTATATGAAACACCTTCAAACTCTATATCTTCAGAAAAATCAGTAAAAGCTAAAACTGTACCATTTTTTAGTTTTATTTTAAAACATTTTTTTAAAATAATAGAATCATTTTCTAAATAATTTTTAAAACTATCACTTATATTTCTCATAAGCTTTTTTCAGAAAAATATAATTAAATTTAGAGATAAGGAAGTATAATAAAATATGTGAATCTAATATTAAATTTTATTTATCTTTATTTTTTTTTAAAGTTTTAAACTTACCTTTAAATTTATCCCTTATATACATAAAAGATAATTTAACCTTATCAAATAGATAACTATTAATCTTTTCTAGCCAATCTAACAATTTATCCCCAAAGTAAACGAAGTCTTTGTTATTTATGTTTTCAGAGACATTTAATGATAAGAATTTTGAATTTACAACTCTCGTTCCAGACAAAATATCGCTCATTATTAATCCATCAGTAATATAATATATATCATACCAAAACAATACAAAGATAATTAAAGCCACAGCTATTAAATAAGGATTTGTTATCTTAGTAAAATTTATCATGGATATAACAATAAAATTTCTTCTTGGAGCATAGATATGGAAATTTATAAACGATAATATTTGAAATATTACTAATAAAAATATAATTATTATAGGTAATGGTACTAAAACTGATCTAATGAATAGTTTAAGGATGTTTGGTTTTTCATTATTTTTTGAGTTTACAACTTTTAAAGATAATATTTTTTGTCCTATGGTTGATGAATTTAAAAGCGTAGTGCATAAAAAATCATAGATTATTCCGGAAATACACATTATGAATAAAGTCCATAGAAAATATATAAAAACAGGATTGTTAACTACATATCTTATGTGATGATCTTTAATTTTTGTTATGTCAACACGACCAAAAATTTCATTAAAGTTAGTATAGAACTCTTTAATAATTACCATTCTTTTTTTTGAAAAAATGAGGATTTGTATTAAAAAAGTTCTTATAAAATTAACAAAAAACACATCAAGTAAAAAACTAATTACTCTCTTGTACCACTTAGCGTTAACTGTTATTTCCATATATTTTTTAGTTTTTAAATATTAGTTATAATATAAAAGCTCATCCTATAAATTCAAATCTTTTTATACTCTTACCATCTTGTATTATAGATTCTGTAAACATTTCTTTAGGTCTTATCCAAAGTTTGGAAAATTTATTGTCATACAAAGCCTTATAAACAACGAAATCTTCAAGTGTTTCGGAATGCTTTGCTATACCAATTACTTCGTATTTGCCACCTTTAAAATGTTTGTATAGTCCGGTTTTTAGTTCGTTCATAAGTTCCTATTTTTGTTATAATTATTAAATTTATTTAAAAGCTTTTAAAACAAGCTTGGCCAATTTTTTATCATTCATAACTGATGAATAATTTTTAATATTGTTACAAGCTGTAATGTATTCTTGACTGGTTTTATCAGATAGTTCAATTATTTTTTTCGCAAATTTTTCACGATTATCATACTCAATTTCAACAATTGGCTTGTAATTACACTGAGAATTAACATTCTCGATCATTTTTGTTTTATAAGCGATGGTAGGTTTATTAGAAACTAAAAGTGCTGGGATTGAGCCAGAGCCAGAAGAAACTTCAGCATATGGTGCACACATTAGGTGTGCCATGCTAAGATACGTATTTAGATCTTTGTCCTGAAATAAGCCTGTAATGTAAACTCTATTACTTAATTTTAAGTTTTTAATTTTATCGTGTAATTTTCTTAATTCAATGTCGTCAGAACCTTCAACAATCCCACCAACAATTAATAATTTATAGTTTTTTGGTAGTATGGCTAAAATTTCACACATCTCACCATGCCTTTTAGTAGAATTTATAAAACCAAGCATCATCAAAACAATATCATTTTTGGATAAATTAAGTTGCTTTTTTATATTATTCTTTAGTTTAAAGTTTATTTTTGTATTAGAGTTTATCTTATAATGTTTTTTTATAGGATCTATTCCAAGATTTACTTTTATATTAAAAAGAGATATATCATTAATAATATCTAATGAATTTGCAATAAAATATACATTATCAAATTTAGAAAATTCTTTTATCCTATTTATAATTGGAATAATTTCTTTTATATTTTTATAAAATGAATCTATAATAAAAAACGAAGTATGTAAATATACTAATATTTTTATATGACTAAATAAAGAAAGTTTGTAAACAAGTTTATAAAATATCTCAATATTGTCTAGTAAAGAATAACTGGTGCTATGAAAAAAACCAAATTCATGCTGTAAGATTACATAGTCATATTCATAACATTTATTTGAAATCTCGTCATAATATTTAATATTTTCTGTAAAACTAGAACTCCTTATGAGATTAATATCTATTGGTAGAACATCATTTTTATCTAAAATACATAATTCGTCGAGTCCATCTTTTAAAGATTTGCAAAAAGTTGCTATACCGCAAACACTATTATAAGTTGAAATTTGGACAAATTTTTTATTTTTGAACTTATTAATATCTACTTTTGAAGTATCTAACAATAATTTCAAGCTATGGTTATCTAAAGTATCTTTTGTAAATAAATTTTTAAAAGTACGCAAAACACTACTACAACTACTATTATACTTTATAAATTCTCTTGAAACAAGGTTTGAGTTGTAAAATTTTCTCTTTAAAACACTAAGCATAAAAAAACCTATTTCCCTATTTTTACATAAACATAATTAAAATTAGGTAAATCCTTGAACTTTTCATATCCATATTTGTTTAAAAGTGAATTTACTTTTTCAAACTTGTCATTAAATGATTCAATTATTATAATAGGATTATATTTAGTTAAAGTATCTTTAGCACCAATAAGAACCTGATATTCAAAACCTTCAACATCTATTTTAATTAAATCTATTTTATTTTCGGTAAAATTTTCTTCTATAAATGTGTCTAGAGTTGTAACATTAAAATTGCCATTATCGTCCATTTTTATGGAAGTTCCACCTATATTTTGGAGATTATAGACACCATTTACTGATGCTTTACCTATCCTATCTCCTAACCCAATATGGTTTATAGAAATGCTATTTGGAATAACTTCATTTAATTCAACATTCTTTTGTAAAATTTTATAAGTGTCATCAACTGGTTCAAAAGCATAAACTTTTTTAACTTTTGAAATTTTATTCCAATACAGTGTATGGTTACCTATATTCGCACCTATATCTAATACAATACTATTTTTATTCAAATATTTATCAGATTCGGCTAGTATATCATTTTGCTCAAAAAACTCACCAGCTTCAACTAAGATCAATTGTATGCTATCAACTGGATAATATGGTACATAGAATTTCACACCTAAAACATCAACTACATTATTATTATTTTGTAATTTATTTTTTAATAATGCCCTATCAATTTGTAATTTATTTTTTAATAATGCCCTATCAATACTTTTTGCTGAACCAATTGATCTATTTATATTTTTAACTCTTTGTTTTAATCTTCTAAGATCAATATAACTAACTATTAAAATAATCAATATTATAGTTAAAACTAAATTAATATAAAATTTTTCTTTTACTTGCATAATATATAATACTATTTTATTAATAAAAAAATCATTTACTTTCTTTTCTCCTCTACTTTTTCATAGCATTCAATAATATCTTTTTCCTTAATATCATCATAATTTTCTATAGCTATTCCACACTCATAATTATTTTTAACTTCTTTAACATCGTCCTTAAATCTTCTTAGAGTTTTTATTGTTCCATCAAAAATAACAACTCCATCACGTATCAATCTAATATTAGCATTTCTTCTAACTTCTCCATCGGTTACATAACATCCAGCGATTTTTCCAATACCAGAAACTTTTATTACATTCCTAATTTCAGCCTGTCCTAAAATTTGTTCTTTTACAATTGGATCTAAGAAACCAGACATAATAGATTTAACATCATCAATTATATCATAAATAATAGAGTAATATTTTATTTCAATACCTTTTTCTTTAGCTAAATCTCTTACTATGTTTATTGCCCTAACATTAAATGCTATTATAATTGCATTTGAAGCATACGCTAAGTTTATATCAGATTCAGTTATAGAACCTATAGCAGAGTGAATTATATCTATTGTAATGTCATCATTACTTAATTTAATTAAACTGCCAGATATTGCTTCTATAGAACCACTAACATCACCTTTTATTATTAACGATAATTGTTTTTTATTACTACCTTTTACTTGTTGTAACATACTTTCAACATTTTTACCAGCTCTTTTAGCTTCTTTTGCTTCTCGTTCTTTATTTTCTCTGTAAGATATTATATCTCTAGCATCTTTTTCATTGGTAACAACATTAAATACGACGCCAGCATTAGGAGTAGAATCTAAACCTAATATTTCAACGGCCATAGATGGTATTGCTTGATTTTGTATTTTCTTTTTATCGTCAATCATCTTTTTGACTTTACCATAGCTGGTTCCAGCTAAAACTATATCACCAATATTTAAGATGCCTTTCTGAATTAAAACAGTTGTAACAACACCACGTTGAAAATCAATTTTGCTTTCTATAACGGCGCCACTAGCTGGACAGTCTATTGGAGCCTTTAAATCTAATATTTCTGCTTGTAAAAGGATAGCCTCTATTAATTTATCAAGATTCATTCTGCTTTTAGCAGATACTTCAACAAACATAACATCACCACCAAATTCTTCGGCTATAACATCATATTGAAGTAATTCATTCTTAACTCTGTTTGGATCAACACCTTCTTTATCAATTTTGTTTATAGCTACTATCATTGGCACCTTGGCAGCTTTAGTATGATTTATAGCTTCTATTGTTTGATCTTTGACACCATCATCGGCAGCTACACCCAAAACAACAATATCTGTTATATTTGCCCCACGCATCCTCATTTCTGTGAAAGCCTCATGGCCAGGAGTATCAATAAAGGTTATAAATTCATTTTTTGCAACTTCTATTCTAGATGCACCAATATGTTGTGTAATACCACCTGATTCCCCTTCAGCTACTTTTGTTGTCCTTAGAACATCAAGTAATGATGTCTTTCCATGATCTACATGACCCATAACTGTAACAACAGGACTCCTGGAAACAAATTCGGTTCCACTATCTTTTTTTAATACGTTTTCAATATCTGAATCAAGAACTCTATTTGGTGTGTGGCCAAATTCAACAACTATAAGTTCAGCAGTATCAGCATCAATAACCTGATTAATAGTTACACGCATACCCATAGTCATTAACTTCTTTATTATATCTGATTTTTTTTCGCTCATTCTTTCTGCCAGATCGGACACCGATATAAATTCAGGTATATTAACAGTCTGATATATTTTTTGTTGTTCTAAATTTGGGGAATTTTTCTTTTCCCTTCTTTTAAATTTATTACTTCTATTTAAATTACTATAAATAGAATCTCCATCATCTCCATCATTAAGGATGTATGTATGTATATTTTTGACGTATTTGTCTTCTTTGTTTTTAGATATTTTTTTATCTAACTTTCCTAATTTATCGTCATCATCATAATTATTTTTAATAAACTGTGACGATTTACTACTTTTATCTTTATATAATAGTTTTTTATTCGTTTCGCTGAAAGACGGTTGTTGTATATCTGTAACAATATTTTTACTATTTTCTAAAGTATCTTCTTTCTTAGTAGTTTCATTTTTATCGTTTTTATTAAAGCCTTTCTTATAATCAAATTTTTGTTGTTCATCTTTATTTTTAAATTTTCGATTATCTTTATTAAAAGGATATTTATGCTCGTTATTTTTTGAACGATTAGCATTATAAAATTCTTTATTTTTCCCTGTATTTCCTTCTTTTTTTTCTTCAAAATTTTGTTTATTAACTTTTTTGTTTTCACTTTCATTTTTTACTATATTCTTTGTAGAATCCTTTTTAATTACAGTAGACCTTTGCTCAGCTATTTTTTTAGCCTGTGCTTCTTTTAAAAGCCTTTGCCTTTCAGCTAACATTTCAAGACCATTATTAGATATTTTGCTATCTTCGTCTTTTTTATTTTTCTTAAAACCTAATGTCAGTGTATTTCTTGACATATTATTTTTCATAATTTAAACCATTATAATTTATTTACTTGTTGCTAATTCAGCTGATTCTTTGCTATTATCTGAATCGATATTATCTATATCGTCTTCGGTAGTATTATCATTGCTTTCCTTAGTATCTTCAACATATTCTTCTGCTCTACTTTTTATTTCAGTAGCTATATCTTCATCAAAACCCTCTATTTTTTGTAGGCTTTCAACACTTACACCAGCTATTTCTTCAACACTAGAATAACCATCAGCTACCAATAATTGTGCTATAACTTCCTCAACATCTAAAGCATTTTCAAACAAAGATGTTAAATTACTAAACTCAGCTGCTCTTTTTTGTTTTTCTTCCTCGTCAGTAAGGATATTAATTCTGCCTCCAGCAATTCTCGAGGCTAATCTTATATTTTGTCCACCTCGACCTATAGCTAAATTTAATTGGTCTTTCGGTATAACAACATCTATTTGGCCTATATTATCATTAACAACTACTTTTGATACTTTAGCTGGTGATAAAAGATTAGCAACCAATTCTGCTCTGTCCTCAGACCATTTTATAACATCAATTTTTTCTCCCCTTAATTCACTAGAAACAGCTTGTATTTTAGCACCTCTTGGTCCAACACACGTACCGACAACATCAGTTATATTATCTTTTGAATATACGACTACTTTAGCTTTAGAACCAGGATCTCTTGCAACACCTTTAGCTTCTATCATACCATCATACATCTCTGTAACTTCATATTTCATCAATTCAACAAGGAATTCATTATCAACCCTTGATAAAAATACTTGATTATCATTGCCTCTGACAACATCAACAACATAAGCCTTAAGTCGATCGCCAACTCTATAATATTCACCAGGAATCAAATTGTCTTTATTAAGAAGTGTTTCACAACCATCAACTTCTACAACAACATTTCTTTGACCAGTATTCTTAACAACGCCATTAACTATAGTTCCAACTTTGTTTATAAATTCGTTGTATTCTTTTTCTTTTTCAGCTTCCTTTACTTTTTTTATTATCTCATTTTTAGCTATTTGTACTATAACTCTACTCATATCAATTGGTGGTAATTCACATTTTATTGTTCCACCAACTTCAACGTTTTCTTGAAAAACAGCTTTATTATTTTTAATTTTACTAACTGCATCAGATAGAGTAATTTGTTTCTTATAATCTATATTTTTGATATCTTTGTCATCTATAATATCTAGTATATTGTAAAGATAAATATTACCATTTTTTCTGTCTATTTCACATTCGACAGCCAAATCATATCCATATTTTTTTCTGGCAGCAAGTTTTATACCATCTTCCATAGCTCTTATGATACTTTCTGCTTCTATACCTTTATCATTGGCCAATTTTTCTGTTATTAACAATAATTCTCTACTACCTTTTATTGTATCTGCCATGTTTTTTCCTGTAAGCTTAATTATAAACATATTAAAAAACCTATTTACCCTTTAGGAATAAATAGGTTATTCTCTGATAAAGAGTATAAAAATAATATTGATTTTGTCAATGATCTAATAAGATCTTTTTAAGTAAAAAAAATATTAAAAACTACTAAAGTTTTCTCAAGCATATTTTCCCACTTTCCATAATTACTTTTCCATTCAAATTTAAGTAACTTATTGTTGAGTTTATTTCACTCACATCTGAATCCAAATTATCTAATAATTCCCCAACTTCTATAGGTACGAAGTCTAGTTTTGATAATATCAGTTGTTCTAAATTTTCTGCTTTGTCTTGTGTTAGATCATCATTATTATAGTATTTTTTTTCCTCAAAATTAACTTTATCATCATTGAAACTTAAAGAGTTTTCATTCATATTTAGAGGCATAAACTTTTCCAATGATTCAATTATATCCCTAATATATATTACCATAGTTGCACCTTGCTGTAATAACTTATTTGAGCCAACGCAACTTTCATCATATGGACTACCTGGAAAAACTAAAACTTCTCTACCGTATTTTATAGCCTGATTTGCTGTATGTATTGTACCTGATTTTAAACCAGCACTAACTATTAATATCCCTCTAGATAGTCCAGCTATTATTCTATTTCTCATTGGAAAATTTTCTGGTTTTGGTCTTGTTCGCAACAGAAATTCACTAATTATTAAACCGTTTTTATCAAGAATTTCGTAATATAAATATTCATTCTCTTTTGGGTATATATTATTTATATCTCCACCTAGTACAACAATAGTTCCGTTCTCTATGGAACCTATATGAGCCGCGGAATAAATTCCCTTAGCCATGCCAGACACAATAACATATCCATAATCAGATACATCCCTTGCAGTTTTTTTAGTAAAATTAAAATTATTTATTGAACAATTTCTTGAACCAATAATAGCTAACTTTCTCTCATTTTTTAATAAATCTAGATTACCACTACAAGTTATTGTCAATGGATAAGAATCTATGTTTTTAAGATAGTTTTGGTATTCTTCATCTATATAAGTTAAAATTTTTGAGTTATTTTTAGAAAGTTCTTCTAATTCTTTCTCAATAATATTCAAATCACATAATTTTATGTTAGATGCCTTTTTAAAAACAGAATCTATATTTTTAACAATATTTGTTGCTGATCCATAAATTGCTATAGATTTTCTGAGCATTTGATTGGTTAAACCTTGAGTTCTAGATAATCTAATTATGTTTAATTTTTCTTCTTGGAAGTCTGTCATGGCATAAAATCAGCATATTATACTGTAATAATAGAATTCATTTTTATAATTACAATAAAGTTTCAATATATTTTATTTAATACTAATCCCCCTTGACAACTCCAAATTACTACACTACTATCATAACATATCATTACTATTATAAATCTTAGTAATATATACTATATTAGTAATAA
>CASFUN010000016.1 GCA_949298005.1 uncultured Alphaproteobacteria bacterium
ATGCTTTTGAAGACTTAGATAATTATTGTCAAGGTATAATGTGTAACTATAAAACTCTTAAGAAGTTTATAGTAGATGGTTATCATAGATGTTTTAATAAGTAAAGTAATTTAAAAAAATACAATCAGCTCAAACTGAATAAAATAATATATTATATGGAGTTTATGTTTTTTATTGACAGTCATTAATAATATTGCATTATATAACTAATGCAAAGAAGTATAATTTTTTATGTTTTTATCACAAATATTAGACGGGTTAGACGTTGACGTACCAAGTTATTCAGATTTTGATGTAAAATCAATAGAGAGCGATTCAAGATTAGTCAAAAATAATAGCGTTTTTGTAGCCATAGATGGTAACACAAGTAAAGGAATTGATTTCGTTGATGCAGCTATTAAAAATGGCGCAAAAGCTGTAATTATAGAAAATAAATATGACTTAGTTCTAGATAATAAAGATGTAGCTATTGTAAAATGTGCCGACACCAGAGATATATTAGTTTTATTACTCAAAAGATTTTATAATAATGTTTTTCCACAGCATCTTTTAGGCATAACTGGTACCCAAGGTAAAACTTCAGTTGTTGAATTTATTAGACAAATACTTGATAAACTTGGTTATAATTGTGCTTCTATAGGTACACTTGGTATGAAATATCAAAATGAGACTGAAAAAACTAACAGTTTGACCATGATGGAAATTGCTGATTTATATAAAAAGCTAAATTTTCTGAAAACTAAGCAAAATGTTGATTTTGTTGCACTAGAGATAACAAGCCAGGGTCTTGATACTAGGCGTTTTGATGGTTTAAGTGTTGATGTTGCTGGAGTTACTAATATTTGTAACC
The DNA here is from genome assembly GCA_949298005.1 of uncultured Alphaproteobacteria bacterium. Lineage (GTDB taxonomy): Bacteria > Pseudomonadota > Alphaproteobacteria > Rickettsiales > UBA1997 > CALXRO01. Next base: position 851 of record CASFUN010000016.1, read on the forward strand.
ATGAACATTTGGACTATCATAAAAATATGGAGAATTATTTTAATTGTAAAATGAAACTTTTTGAAAACCATTGTAAAAATGGTGCAACGGTTGTCTTGAACCCATATACTGATTATTATGATAGAATCAAAAAGATTTGCCTAAATAAAAATTATAAAATATTAACTTTTGGTTATAATGATAGTTCTGATTTTAGAATATTATCAAATGAAGTCGATGATGGATTTCAAAGATTTACTTTTAAATTTTTGAATAAGGAATATGAAGCAAAAACTAGACTATTTGGAGATTTTCAAGTATTAAATTTGCTTGAAGCTTTAGTTTTTGTTTATTCGTTAAATCTTAATAAAAGTATAGAAGATATAATTGATACACTTCAGTATGTCTATGCTGCGGATGGACGTATGAAATTTGTATCAAAGACAAAAACAGGTGGATATGTATATATAGATTATGCACATACTCCGAGTTCTTATGAGACTGTTCTTAGTATAATTAGGAACCATTTAAAAAAATTAGGGAATGGCAGGCTAATATCATTATTTGGTCTTGGCGGGGATAGGGATAAAAGTAAAAGATCAATTATGGGACAAATAGCGCAAAAATATTCTGATATCACTATAGTTACGGATGATAATCCAAGAACAGAAGATCCAAAAACAATAAGAGCTGAAGTTATTGCTGGTTGCGATAGTAGTGACAATAACTTGTATAATTTTGAAAATGGTAGAGAAGAGGCTATTAAATTTGCATTGTCTCTAATGAAGAAAAATGATATATTAATCCTTCTTGGGAAGGGTCATGAAAACTATCAAATAATAGGCAAAGATAAAATATATTTCTCAGAAGAAGAGATAGTTTTGAAGAATATTTAGTTATAGTATTTTTTAAAATTATCTGCCAAGTATGCCTGATTTTTGTTGATCAGCTGTTTTAGTAAATCTGTGTTTTCCTATATCAGATCCTATATTTTTATTTAAATCTATACCGCCACTTATTTCTTGAACTCCACAACCTTTTAAAGCTGAGACTATATTATCAACAGGATTTCCATTTAAAACATCTCCTAATCCTTTAAGAGGTTTACTAAATAAGTCCTCACTGAATATCTCAGTTGTGTTATCATTAAATATAACACCTTTATCGCCACTGTCGTTTTCCATTTTATTCCTATTTTAAGTTAATAAAATAAACTAATTTACTTAGCTCTTTCTACATAAGTTGAATCTTCAGTTCTAACAACAACTTTATCATCACTAGTAACAAATGGTGGAACCATTATTCTTATCCCGTTTTCTAAAATAGCTGGTTTGTAAGATGCTGCTGCTGTTTGTCCTTTAACTGTTGGTTCTGTTTCTTTTATGCTAAGTATAACAGTATCAGGCAATTTGATGTCAATTACATTGCTATCACAATAGCAAACTTTTAAATTCATACCGTTTGATAAATATGCAATTCTATCTCCTACTAATATTTTTGGAAACGATTCTTGTTCATAAGTAGTCATATCCATAAGTGCTATTGTTTCACCTTCATCATATTGATATTGAAACTCTTTTTCGTCTAATATGACTTTTTCTACATCTTCTCCCGCTCTAAAACGCTCATTTAATTTACTTCCAGTATTTATATTCTTCATTTCAAGTTGGATAAATGCTCCACCTTTACCAGGCTTTACATGTTCTTTTTTTGCAACAATCCAATATTGATCTTTATATTTTATAACATTGCCTAGACTAATTGAATTTACGTTCACAATTACTTATCAGAATAATTAACTATTTGCATGATATAATAGAGAATTGAAAAATCAATTGAATTGTAAATTTCTTGAAAATTTTAAAATAAATCATATATATTTCAATATAGTGTATTTAAAATAATATGACAAAAGAAGATAATAAAAACAAAAAAAGTCGGGTAGATTCGTTTAAAAAAGTTAGTGCTAGCTCAGTGGATAATGATAAACAAAATAAAAATAATATAGAAAAAGAAAAAGTTGAGGTAGTTAATAGTGTGCCTAATAATGAAACTGCAAGATTGGAAACAGAAAACGCGGAGTTGAAAGACAAATTACTTAGAACACTGGCAGATCTTGAAAATACAAGAAGAATTGCAATCGAGGAGAAAGAAAAAACAGCAAAATTTGCCATAACAAATATAGTTAAAGATTTGATAGTTATAATGGATATTTTTTATAGAGCTATAGATGATGCTAAAGATAAAGAAAAAGATGACTTTTTCAAATCTTTTTATGATGGAATTGAAATGACTTTTAATGAATTCAAGAAAGTATTTGATAAAAACAATATAGAAAGATTATATCCTGTTGGTGAAAAATTTGATCCAAATTTGCATGAAGCTATAGCCAACGTTGAAAAAGAAGGTATAGAAAGCGGGATAGTTGTTGAAGTCATGCAACCTGGTTATACTCTTAATAAAAGAGTTATTAAACCAGCTATGGTGGCTGTTTCTAAGTAGAATTAATAAGTTTTAAAGGAGTGATTATGCCTTATTCTAAAAAAATGTTGGATCATTGTGAAAATCCAAGAAATGTGGGAAGTCTTGATGAAAATGACAAAGATGTTGGTACTGGTTTAATTGGTTCACCTGTATGTGGTGATATGTTAAAATTTCAAGTAAAAGTAAAAGATGGAATAATAGTTGATGCAAAATTCAAGACATTTGGTTGTGGTGGTGCTATTTCTTCTAGTTCTTTAACAACTGAAAAAGTTATAGGAAAGACATTAGATGAAGCTTTAGAAGTTAAAAATAAAGATATAGTAGCAGAACTAGAATTGCCACAAGCCAAAATACATTGTTCTGTGATGGCAGAAGAAGCTATACATGAGGCTGTAAATGATTATAAAAGAAAAAATGGAATTTAATAATGTATATTAAGAATTCAGAGGAATTTAAAAATATTTTAGCAAATTATGATATTTTTTTATTTGATATATTCGGTGTTGTTTGGGATGGGTCAGCGAAGATATTAGGAACAGACGAAGTTTTGAGTTGGCTTAAAAGTTTAAGAAAAACTATTATTTTCTTATCAAATGCACCAAATAAAAATTCTGATATTGAAAAACAATTTAAATCAATAGGAATTATAAAAAATTTACATTATGATTTTATAGTATCTTCTGGTGATGCTGCAAGAAATATATTATTTAGTGATAGTAGAATTTTCTCTGGTAATAAAGAATTTAAGAATTGTTTTGTTATAGGTAAAGTTATTAATGATAATTTTTTAGATGGTACACAATATAATAGAGAGTTTATAATTTATCTGATGCTGATTTTGTTTATCTTGCTTTTCCACAAATATCTGAAAATGAATATGAAAGATTGAGAAAAATAAATGGAGATAATTTTCAAGCTTTTAGGTCACCTATGTATGAGGATATATGGTATGATTTAATGGATGCTAGCGCTTTTATTAATATTTTAGAAGAATGTGAAAGATATAAATTACCTATGTTTAATGACTGTGCTGACTTGGTAGCAGCTCAGGCTGATGCAAAAAATAATGAAATACACTATGTGATTAGGCAAGGAACATTAGCTAATATTTATAAAAATATGGGTTGTCAATTAGTTGAAGTTTGCAAACCATATTCAAATGTCTACAGTTATGCTTTTGAACTGACAAAAAAAGAGAATAAATTCCCTAATAATTCCAAAATTCTTATGATTGGAGATACGATAGAAACGGATATTCTAGGTGCTACAAATGCTACAAATGATATTGGTATTAAAGTTGATGGTATGCTTACTCTTTGTGGGGTATCTGGTAGGGCATATGATAAAAATACTAATATTATTGAAAGATATTGTGTAGATAATAACTTAAATCTAAGTTATATAATAGACAGTGTTGGTGTTATATTATGAATCCACATATATTAATAGTTGATGACGATGACAGGATAAGAGATTTGCTGTCTAAATATTTAAATAAAAATAATTTTGTGACTTCTGTTGCTAATTCAACGAAAGAAGCGCGTGATGCTATAAAGAAATACGTTTTTGATTTACTAATTGTGGATTATATGATGCCGGAAGAAAGTGGTGTTGAATTTATACAAAAACTGAGGACTAGTTGTTTAGAAACAACTCCTGTTATAATGTTGACAGCGCTTAATGAAGTTGAAAATAGATTAGAAGGGCTTACAGCTGGTGCTGATGATTATTTGTCTAAACCTTTTGAACCAAAAGAGCTTGTATTAAGAATAAATAACATACTAAAAAGAACTGGAAATATGATTAATAGTAGTAGGATAAGTTTTAGTGATTATGAATTTGATTTTAATAAAAGAGTTTTAACTAAAAGTGGTAATAATATAAAGCTTACAGAAATGGAAACTGATATTTTGGAGATTTTATTAAAAAATGTAAATACAACTCTTTCCAGAGAAAAAATCAAATCGTTTTATAATGATATAAATGAGCGGACTATAGATGTGCAAATAACTAGAATTAGAAAAAAGATAGAAGAAGATATGAGAAACCCACGGTTTTTAAAAACTATTAGAAATAATGGATATATGTTCGTTTTGTAAAAATTCTTATTTTAAGTACTACGATATTTAAAGAAAATTATAATTAATAGACAAGCCAATAAAATTATGTCCAATATTTTTTAATTGTAATTTGCCATTTGAAAAGTGCTTATAAAACAACTCAATATTAACATTATTTGTAATTTTTTGTCCTAAAAAGGCATTGACGCCAAAAACAAATATAGAATTAACCCTAGGCCTTGTAACAT
>CASFUN010000017.1 GCA_949298005.1 uncultured Alphaproteobacteria bacterium
AATAATTATAATTATTATCTTAATGAAATGAAATATTTATTAAAATTCAGAGATATAAAATTCACTTTAAAACATATACTGAAAAAAGTTAAGTTTATGGTGCATAAGAAAAGTATGGATTATGTTCTGCTAATAAAAAATTTATTAATATGGAGAGAAGAAAAAGCAATTGAAAATAATGTTATTAGGCACAATATATTAACAAATGAATCTATACAAATTATAGCAGATATAAAACCTAAAACTTTGGAAGAACTTAAAAAAATATTTCCAAATCACAATGATATAATTAATTTAAAAAAAATATATAAAATTGAAATTATCAATGTTATTAACAAATTTTTATCTGAAAATAATTCTAAATATAAAAATAAAATCTATTATACTAATGAAAATGGCTTTAAACATAAACGTACTTTAAATTATATCTATAATAGAGTTAATGAACTTGCTAATAAAAAACACATTAACGTTTACAGATTATTAAATAAAAAAGATATCATATCTCTAATAATGAATTATGAAAAAAAGAAAGAGATTCTTTACGGTTGGAAATATGATTTGTTAAATAATCTGTTCATTAATCCATTACAAAAAACCAATAAATAAATCATTTTGTTCAACTAATATAGATAATATCAGATTTTAATATGGTCGGGGTGAGAGGATTCGAACCTCCGACCCACTGCTCCCAAAGCAGATGCGCTAGCCAGGCTGCGCTACACCCCGCTTAAATGCTAAGCACTTAATCTTGCTCTACCTTTTGATCTTCTATTTTTTATTACTATCCTACCATTCTTGGTAGCCATTCTTGCTCTAAAGCCGTGTGTTCTTTTCTTTTTTAGAAGACTTAATCTTCCCACTCTCTTTGTTGACATTATAAAAAACTAATTGTTAATTTTACTACAGTTATTGTAAAGAATATAAAAGCTTTTGTAAAAAACAATAGTAATAGTATAAAACTTAAACAACAGTCATATTTTATATTTTTTAAATTTATTTTCTATTAAAAATACCAAATATCTTACCAAAGATACCTTTATTACTTTTTCTTTTTTTAGTAGTATTTATATACTGATTTATAGGTTTTGTCCTTCTTTTTTGCTGTTTTTGCAAATTAGTATTATTAGTATTCTGCAATTTAACATTTATTTTTTCTGATACAGATTTATTATAGTAGCAACTATTACTAAAATTTATATTAAATTCACAATCTTCCAAATTGTAGAACTGTCCATCATTAAAATTATTATTTATTTTACCAATCTGTTGTGCAGGACATAAATCCATTTTTTCTTCTTCTGTTAAAGAATCTCTTTTCTTTATTTCAAACTCATTAGTAACTTTTGAAAAATCATTAGATAATATAATATAAATATCATAATCCTTTTCTATATTAGCTACCTCAGACCTTTTGTAATTTAAAATAAAACTTACAATTTCTGGGTTTGCAAAAACATTCACTACTTTAACAAATCTTTCTTTAGTAGAATATTTTATAGCTCTTAATATATTATTAGCAATTATATATTTTGACCTAACTGTACCATGACCAGCACAATTACTACACTTTTCATTTACCCTCTCATAAAGACCAGAATTTACCCTCTGCCTAGACATTTCCAGCAGACCAAACATGCTAATCCTATCAACTTGAACTTTTGCTTTATCCATTAAAGTTGCATCTCTAATGGCTTTTTCAACAATTCTACGGTTTCTATTTTCAAACATATCTATAAAATCAATAACTATAAGACCACCAATATCTCTAAGCCTTAATTGTCTAGCTATTTCTTTTGATGCCTCAACATTCGTAGAAACAGCCATTTCTTCTACTGTTTTTTCCTTTGTTGACTTGCCAGAATTTACATCTATAGCAACTAAAGCTTCTGTCTGGTCTACTACAATAGACCCTCCGGAAGGTAATTCAACAACATTTAAGTAAAGATTTTCAATTTGTTCTTCAATATTATATTTATAAAAAATCGGTGTTTTATCCGAATGTTCTATAATTGTTGTTTTCTGTTCTGGCATTATAACCTTAACAAGTGACCTTATATGTTTACAAGCCTTATGACCTTCAACTATTATCTCACTAATACTATCGTCACATAGATCTCTTATCGCTCTCTTCAAAATATCATCTTCCGAGTGAATAAAAGCTGGTGCCTCTGATTCTAGTGTTACTTTTTTTATAGTTCCCCAAAGTCTAGTTAAATATACATAATCTCTAAATATCTCTTCTGGTTTTTTTCCAACTCCGGCCGTACGTATTATAACGGAATTATTATTATCTGGATTTATTGTATTTAAAATATTTCTTAAAATTCTTCTATCTCTGATATTAGTTATCTTCTTTGATATACCACCTTTTCCCTCAACATTAGACATTAACACAGAATATTTACCAGCAAGAGTTATATATGTTGTAAGTGCAACACCTTTATTACCCCTTTCCTCTTTTAAAACTTGTACCAAGATATGTTGTCCTTCTTTTAGGACATCTTCTATTTTATATTTTCTAAAATCACTATATCTTGTTGGTTTTGATTCGTCGTCATTAATTTCTTCATTGTAAATAGTACCGTTATTTTCATTTTCTTGAGAACTAAAATCTAAATCAATATCATCAATTTCAGCATTTTCATCAACTATAGGCTCTCCAGTTGCACTATCGATTTCCAAAAAGTTTTCTTCGTTAAAATCATCATCAGAAGCATCCTCAATTCCATTAGTATTTATAGTATATTGCTTATCTAACACATTAAAAAATTTTACAGCTGTTAAATCCGTCTTTTTTTCTTCAGGAATATTATAGTAGTCAGGATGTATATCTGACATTGGCAAAAAACCATGTCTATCACCACCATAATTTATAAAAGCCGATTGTAACGAGGGTTCCAATCTTATTATCTTAGCAAGATAAATATTACCTTTTAGTTGTTTTATAGAAGTTGCTTCTCTATCCATATTCTGTAGTTTACCATTTCCATCAACTATAGCTATTCTGGTTTCTTCAGGAAAAGCAGCATCAATTAATAATCTATTACTCATCTACAAACCTTTAATTTTATTATAAAAAGATACAATTCTAATAGAATCATATAAATAAATGTTGAAATATTTTTTCCAAAAACTATCTTTACGGTATTTATCGTAGTTTTCACAATTTAAAAAACAACAATTGTTTAATAGAGAAAAATTAAATTTTATTAAAAAATGGTATCTAGCTATAGATGGCAGACTGCTGTCAATATTCTATTTATTTATATCACTTAGTTGTTTATTTAGTTTTAGCTTTAGTCCATCAGTAGCAAATAGAATAGGAATATACAAATATCATTTCTTCAAACATCAATTAACTTTTGTGTTTATGTCAATATTTTTAGTTTTTATAATATCACTAATGAATAAAAATTTAGCTAAAAAAAGCATTTTTATATTTTTTTTCATGTCTATTCTACTTCTAATTCTCGTACCAATTTTTGGATTTAAAACAAAAGGAGCAAAAAGATGGATATATATATTTGGTTTTTCACTTCAGCCAACTGAATTTATAAAACCAGAATTAATATTGTTAAATTCAATACTTTTAGAAAAAGTTGTTAAAACTAACAATAGAAAATATTTAATATTTTCAGTAATTTTATATTTAATTTGCATTTTATTCATAATAAAACAACCAGATATAGGAACATTAATTTTGTTGAGTATAGTATTTTTTGCACAAATATTTTTATTAGATATAATAGAAGTAAAATATTATTTATATTTATTAGTTTTTTCAGTTGTTGCTGTATTTTCCCTATATAAAGCCCTACCTCATGTATCAAACAGAATAGATAACTTTTTAACAAGTGTGAGAAACCCAGAAATGGCTAACTATCAAGTAAAAAGATCATTACTTGGCTATAAAAATTCAGGTTTTTTAGGAAATGGATTTTTGAATGGTTATGTAAAAAATTATATACCTGACGTACATACTGATTTTATATTTCCAGCCATAACAGAAGAATTTGGATTTGTAATATCATTTTTAATAATTGTCCTATATTTATATATATTCATTAGAGTTTTATTTTTAGCTTATTTAAGCAAAGATTTTTTCCAATTTATGGCTCTTTTTGGACTATCGTTACTACTTATAGTTCAAACAACTATAAATATTTGTGTATCTATGAATTTACTACCAACAAAGGGTATGACTCTTCCATTTTTTAGCTATGGTGGCTCATCTATATTTGGTATATCTATATTATTTGGCTATATTTTAGTATTTACTAAGAATGATTTTGGAATAAAAAATCAAGAAATGATACTCCTAATTTAATTGTAACTTTATTTTCTATCCAAATTGACATATAAAAGCTAAAACATACTATAATAATAAGATTACTAAAAATAAATTACATGAAATTTACCTTATCTTGGTTAAAAGAATATCTAGAAACAGAGGCTAGTTTACAAAAAATTATAGATACCCTAAACAAAATAGGACTAGAAGTTGATGATGTGTTGGACAAAAAATCAGAATTAAAAGATTTCAATTGTGTTATAATAGAAGAATGCATAAAACATCCAGACTCAGACCACTTACATATATGTCAGGTTAGGTATAGTAACAGTAAAGAACCAATTACCATAGTGTGCGGTGCTCCAAATGCTAGGTCTGGTCTAAAAACAATACTCGCACCAGTTAGTTCAAAATTACCAAATGGTATGGAAATAAAAAGAAGTAAAATCAGAGGTATAGAAAGTAATGGAATGCTCTGTTCAGAAAAAGAACTTGGTTTAGGTGATAATCATGAAGGGATAATAGAAATTGATAACAAAATAGAAATTGGTACAAATTTATCTACAATCTTTAATCTTGATGACCCTGTAATTGATATTTCCATA
>CASFUN010000018.1 GCA_949298005.1 uncultured Alphaproteobacteria bacterium
CCCGAATTACATGAGTTAACCGCAAGGAGACAGTGTAACACGGTAGGGGGGATGACTGGAGTTAAGTCGTAACAAGGTAGCCGTAGGAGAACCTGCGGCTGGATTACCTCCTTTAAAGAGATTGAGACTAATCTTCGGATTATGTCTCCAGCTATCACCTTTGTTATTAATGTTTTTTATCTGCTATTTTACACATTGTTAATTTTACAATATATTTATAGTTGCTTTTTGTTATGTAGTGCGGCATAATGTACTATATATATAATTCTTGTCATGCTAATTAATTTATTTCTGCTTTTTATAATATTTGCTCTAATTCTTTTATGTTTTTTTCTATTTAAAAGACTTCAAAAGCTTTTTGAAGACAATAACAAATTTTATTTAGAGAATACTGCATTAAACAAAGATAATGAAAATTTAAATAAACAGCTTAATGAGTTAAAAAATAATAATTTAAATCTATCAAATGAATTAGAAGACTTAAGAAAAATATATAATGGTCTTATCATAAAGAGTGAGCAGTTTAGAACAAAATTAGAAGATAAAGAAAATATTATTATTGAATTTTCAAATATAAAAGAACAGCTGATAAACCAATTTAAGGTTATTTCTAACGATATTATTAAAGACCAAAAAATAACCTTTAATGAGCAACAAAAAGAAAGTTTATCAAATTTACTTACTCCTTTTAAAAATCAAATTGATGAGTTTTCAAAAAAGTTACAGGAAACTAATCTAAATAGTATTGAAAATAAAATCTCAATAGAGGGACAAATAAAAAATCTCATAGAACAAAGTAAAAATATAGGTGATAAAGCTGATAATTTAGCTGAGGCTTTGAAGGGTAATAAAAAAGTTCAAGGTAATTGGGGCGAAATGACTCTTAGAAATATTTTTGAATCTGTCGGTTTTATAAAAGATATAGATTACATTGAACAAGATAGAGTTAAAAATGAGCTTGGAAAAACTCTTATCCCTGACTTTATAGTTAATTTACCACAAGAAAGAAAGATTATTATAGATGCTAAAGTTTCTATAAATAACTATCAAGAGTATATAAACTCTAAAAACGACAGTAATGGAATGGAATATATTGAGAGATATTGTCAAGATATAAGAAATCATATGAATGAATTAAGTAGCAAAGAATACCAAAAATTCTATACTAAATCGCCAGATTTTGTTTTTATGTATTTACCACTTGAAAGCGCTTATTTTACTGCTATTAAACATGATAAAAAACTTATGCAGGACGCGACCGAGAAAAAGATAAGTATAGTAACGGCTTCAACCATAATACCAATACTAGAAACTATAAAGTCATTTAAAAACTTTGAAAGACAAAATAAAAATATTGAAAAAATTGTATTCCTTGCAAATAGGCTATGTGAAAAATTCGAAAAATATTATGAAAATATGGCAAAAATTAAGACAAATTTAGATAACGCTAATTCTGCCTATTTTGATGCATATAATTATATTTTTGATGGTAAGGGTAATCTTAGAAAAACTATAGAAGAAATTGGCTCTTATCTTGGTAAAAACAATTTAAGAGATTGTAATATATTAAATATCAATACTAAAGAGAACTCATAGCTATAAAATTAAACAAGCCTGTTTAACAAAACTTGACACAAAATAATATTGTCTTTTTTATGTATTTTATTATCATTTAAACTAATAATAACAAAACTTTTACTATTATGAAAAAAATTTTAATTTATTAACATTTAGTTTGTTGGTATTGTTTTCTTCAAATCTTATGGCAGGTAATTCTGTAATTCTTAAAGATGGAAGAAGATTTCCTATATTAGTAAATATTTGTGGTGGATTTATAAAAGCAAAACACTTTAATACGTCATTAAGGGATCAGACTGCTATGTTTATTGACAAAACATCTACATATTCTATTGAAAAAATTACATTAAAATGTGGTGATGTTGAATACGAACTAGATGAATTGGAACCAGGCTACTATATTAGAGATGGTGAAAAATTATTACATAAAAAAATTTAAGGAACTTTATGAGAAAAGAGCCAATTATTTTATTACCCATATGTTCTATATTATGTAGTTGTACAGTAAAAAGAACAGATACTACTTTTAGTGAATATACTACTAAAAATGCATTAAAACCATATACAAAAGTTGGAAAGGCTTGTAATTACACCTTTGGTATGTTTCAATTGGGAGATGCTACGATAGAAAAAATTGCTAAAAATTATGGTATAACAAACATTTTAACAGTTGAAAATACAGATTCTCTGTACTTCCCTTTTATCGTTAAAAAATGCGTTATAATTAAAGGAAATTAATTTATTTTTTATAAAAATATACCTAGACGATTCTCCATATTATTTAATATGGAGAATTGTTAATTATTTTTTATTGTTTTTTACAACATCATCAATTTTAACAAGCACTGTCAGAATTCTTTCCAGTTGATCCAACCTAATCATATTAGGGCCATCAGATGGAGCATTGTCAGGGTCTTGGTGAACTTCAGCAAAAACTGCAGCGACACCAACAGCTGCAGCTGCTTTTGCTATCACTTCAGCCATTTCTCTATTTCCAACAGTACAACCATTTCCAGCACCCGGCATTTGTACCGAGTGTGTACAATCGCAACAAACAGGACATCCGGTTTCCGCCATTATTGGGTAACATGTTATATCATTAACTAAAGCATTATAACCAAAAAATGTTCCTCTATCACATAAAATTATGTCTTCATTACCAAAATATTTCATTTTTTCATATATAAAATGTGTTTCTTTAGGTGATAAAAATTGACCTTTTTTTATATTAATCGGTTTACCAGTTTCAGCAGCAGCTTTAAGTAAGTCTGTTTGTCTACATAAAAAAGCTGGGATTTGTATTATATCTACAGCATCAATTACTAGATGTTTAAACTGTTCTGATACATGAAAATCTGTTATTATAGGACAACCAGTTTCTTTTTTAACTTCTTTAAAAATATCTACAGCAGCATCTATACCAATTCCTCTCTTTGATTTTATACTCGTTCTGTTTGCTTTATCAAAAGATGCTTTAAATATATAGTTTATTCCAAGTTTATCACATATAGTTTTTATAGATTTAGCCAACATCAAAGAATGTTCTAGACTTTCAAGTTGGCAAGGGCCAGCTATTAATGAAAATCTTTCATCATTAGAAATGTAAAAATTCCCTACTTTGATTCTTCTGTTTTTCATACTATCTCCTAAAATTTAAGCTCTTCCACAACATTGTTTATATTTTTTACCAGAACCACATGGGCAAATATCATTTCTTCCTGGCCTAGTATTTGCATTTGTTGTATTTTCTTTATTAATTTTATTGTTTAACATATTTTTCTTAGATTTAACACTTCCAACCAAATTTAAAAAGTCTTTTCTTACATTATCTATAGTTTCATCCTTGATTGAATTCACCTGTTTTTGGGATCTTTCTGGTTTTTCTTCTCTTAATTTCACTTTAGCTAATATACTGATTGAATCTTCGTTTATTTTATACATTAAATCTTCAAAAAGATCGTATGCTTCTTTTTTATATTCTATTAGTGGATCTTTTTGACCATAAGCTCTTAATCCTATACTTTGTCTAACTTTATCTAGTGTATACAAATGATCTTTCCAAAGTTTATCTATTGTTAAAAGCATTATGTGTTTTTGCATCATTTGTATTATTTCTTTTCCATACATATTAACTTTTTCTTCAAAAACTTTATCAACTTCTTTGGATAGCATATCTAAAACTTTTTCACTATCCACTTTTAAGGTAGTTTTTACATATTCTTCAATATCAAAATTTATTCCATAAATTCTAAGTACTTCTTGCTTCAAACCCTCTAAATTCCAGGTTTCAACATTAGTTTTAGGAGGAGTAAACGTGTTTATTAATTCATTATTTTTTTCATTTATCATGTAATCTATCTCTGGTTCAACAGAATTAGCAAACATAATATCCTTTCTTTCCTCAAAAATAACTTTTCTCTGTGTATTTACCACATCATCATATTTTAAGACATTTTTTCTCATTTCATAGTGCATATTTTCAACTTTCTTTTGAGCTTTTTCCAAAGATCTGCTTATCCATGGATGGAATATGGCTTCATCTTCTTCCATGCCGAGTTTTGTGAGCATACCTGCTAACTTATCAGAGCCAAATATTCTCATTAAATCATCTTCGAGAGATAAGAAAAATTTAGACGTGCCAATATCACCTTGTCTTCCAGATCGGCCTCTTAATTGGTTATCAATTCTTCTACTTTCATGTCTTTCTGTTCCAAGAATATACAAACCGCCGGCCTCAATAACGATTTCTTTATCTTTTTTATTTTCTTCTTGTAATTTATCTATAGCTTCTCTCTTTTGTTCATCAGTTAAGTTATCACTATTTTCTATTTCATATAAATCAGCATCAATAGAACCACCAAGCTTAATATCTGTTCCTCTACCAGCCATATTTGTAGCTATAGTAACGGCTCCAGGTTTTCCGGCTTGCGCTATTATATACGCTTCTTTTTCATGATATTTTGCATTGAGTACATTGTGTTTTATACCCACATTTTTGAGCATTTTTGATAATTTTTCTGACTTTTCTATGCTGACAGTACCAACAAGAACTGGTTGATTCTTAGCATTACATTCTTTTATTTGTTCAACTATAGCACGATATTTTGCATCAGTTGTTTTATATATTACATCATCTTCGTCTTTTCTTCTAACAGGTACATTAGTAGGAACTTCTATAGTTCTGAGATTATATATATATTCAAATTCAATAGCTTCAGTAATAGCGGTTCCAGTCATACCCGCTAATTTTGGGTACATTCTAAAATAATTCTGATATGTTATACTTGCTAAAGTTTGATTTTCATTTTGAATTTTTACACCTTCTTTTGCTTCTAAAGCTTGGTGTAAGCCGTCAGAAAATCTTCTTCCATCCATTATTCTTCCTGTAAATTCATCAACAAGTAAAACTTGTCCATCTTTTACCATATAATCGACTTCATTTTTAAATAATTTATGTGCTTTTAAAGCTTGATTAACATGGTGTACTATGTTTATATATTTTACGTTATACATATTATCATCAACATCAACCAAACCAGCATTTTGAATGGCTTTTTCAACATATTCGGTTCCTTCTTCTGTAAGGACAACTGATCTTTCTTTTTCATCTATTGAGCATAGAGAGTCATCAACTTTTGATATAATATTATTTACTGTTATATACAAACCAGAATTATCACTAGTAGCGCCAGATATTATTAAAGGGGTTCTTGCTTCATCTATGAGAATAGAGTCAACTTCATCAACTATAGCATAATTGAAATCTCTTTGACAAAGATTATTTTTATCTATTTCCATATTATCTCTCAAATAGTCAAAGCCAAATTCGCTATTTGTGCCATACGTGACATCACATCTATAAGCTCTCTGTCTACTATCATCAGACATACCTTGTAATATACATCCAACTGTTAAGCCAAGAAATTTATATACTCTGCCCATCCATTCAGAGTCTCTTTTAGCAAGATAATCGTTGACAGTAACTATATGCACTCCTTTTTCCTCTAAGGCATTTAAATAAGCAGCAAAAACAGCAACAAAAGTTTTACCTTCTCCAGTTTTCATCTCAGCTATAGTTCCATGATGTAAAGCCATAGCACCCATTAGTTGTACATCAAAAGCTCTCAAACCGAGAGTTCTTTTTCCAGCTTCTCTAACAACAGCAAATGCTTGTGGTAGTATATGGTCTAGTGTTTCTCCAGCCTTTAATCTTGATTTAAGAATATTTGTTTGCTCTTTTATACCTTCATTGCTTAAAGTAATGTAATTTTTTTCTAACTCATTTATTTGCTTAACAAAATCTTTCATTTTTTTTATTTCTCTACTACTAACTGAACCGAAAAATTTTTCTTTGATGCCTTTGAACATTTTTGTAAAAAACAATTATATTATAATAATGGTATTATGTTATATCAAAAAAAAGTTAATTTCAACGTAATTTTATTATCTTCTTTTTTTAAAAGATTTAATTTTAATTAAGTTATATTATATTTACCTTATACTAAGTAAAATTATTTCTGATTAAGATGTTTAAAATAAAATATAACGATAAAATTTTTGAGATTAGTGACAACATAAATGGTTTTCAAATTGCAAAATTAATAGGAGAAAACAACAAGGATATAATTGCTATGAAAGTTAATGGAGTAAATAGCGATTTATCAAAATTTGTTTCTGAAAATTCTGATATAAAATTTATAACTCTTAATTCAGATGAAGGTTTAGGTATTTTAAGACATTCAACAGTGCATTTGCTTGCTTATGCAGTACAGGAAATTTTTAAAGATGAAAAACCAAAATTTGCTATAGGTCCTGTTATTGAGAACGGATTTTATTATGATTTTGATGTAAGCAATCCATTTTCAGAAAATGACTTTGAAAAAATAGAAAAAAAAATGCTGGAAATTGTTAAAGATGACGAAAAATTTATCAGAGAAGAATGGAGTAAAGAGAAAGCTATAGAGTATTTTAATAACAATAAACAGCAGTATAAAGTTGAATTAGTTAATGACATATCAGATAATGAAACCATTAGTATTTATAAAGTTGGTAATTTTGTTGATTTATGTAGAGGTATACATGTTCCATCAACTAGATATTTAAAATATTTTAAACTCACAAAAGTTGCTGGTGCTTATTGGAGAGGTGATAGTAAAAATAAAATGTTACAAAGAATATATGGAACAGTTTGGGCAGACAAAAATAGTTTAGACAACTATTTTAAGTTACTTGAAGAAGCAGAAAGTAGAGACCATAAAAAAATATGTAAAATAATGGATTTAGCGCATTTTGAACCTGAATTTGCACCAGGAGCTCCATTTTATCACCAAAAAGGTCTATTTATATATAATGAACTTATAAATTTCATGCGAAAAAAACAACAAGATGCTGGATATATTGAAGTATCTACCCCTAGAGTTATGGATAGATCTTTATGGGAAACTTCAGGACATTGGGAACACTATGGAGCACATAATTATTCTGGTTCTACAGAAGATAGCAAAGAATTTTGTATAAAACCTATGAATTGTCCAGGTGGTATATTAATATACAAACAAGGATTAAAATCATATAGAGATTTACCAATAAAAATGTCTGAGTTTGGAAGGGTAAATAGATATGAAGCCAGTGGTGCGCTTAATGGTTTTTTAAGAGTTAGAGAATTCACACAAGATGATGCACATATCTTTTGTACGAAAGAACAACTAGAAGAACAATGTATAGAAACAGTAAAATTTATATTAGAAATATACGAAAGTTTTGGTTTTTCTAGTGAGACAATAAGAATAAAATTATCTACAAGGCCAGAAGATAGAATAGGAAGTGATGAGATTTGGGATGCAGCGGAAAAAAGTTTAGGCTATACTTTAGAAAAGCTTAATTTAAAATATACTATATTTCCTGGCGAAGGGGCTTTTTATGGGCCAAAACTTGAATTTGTCTTAAAAGACGCTTTAGGAAGAGATTGGCAAATAGGCACTTTACAATTGGACATGAATTTACCAAAAAGATTTGAAATGACTTATATTGGAGAAGATGGTAAAAAACATGAGCCAATAATGTTACACAGAGCGATTTTGGGTTCTATTGAAAGGTTTATGGGTATTTATATTGAACATACTGAAGGTAAATTTCCACTGTGGTTAAATCCAGTGCAGGTAGCCATAGCAACTATAGTTAGTAAAGTAGAAGATTATGCAGAACAAATACATTCTAAACTTATGGAAAATGATATAAGAGCATGTATAGATAAATCAAATGAAAAAATAGGATATAAAATTAGAGAATTATCAATACAAAAAATTCCATATATTTTGACTATAGGCAAAATGGAGAAAGAAAAGAATAAAATAAATGTTAGAATACTTGGAGATACAAAAACATATGATTTAGATATTTACGAATTTATAAGTATATTAAAATCTAAAGTAAAAAATAAGAGTTTAGATTATAATTTAGTTTAAATTTTAATTTATGAAAGAAAGAAATTTAAAAATAGTTAATAAAAATATTGAAGAACCAAGAAAAAATATATTAACTTCTTATTTTTTATTTTTTTTGAGACTATTTTTAGCTATCTTAATAGCAATTATTGTACCATTATTATTTTTAATAATTCTACTGATAAAAGAACCGCAAGAAATTGAAGTTATAAACAAATTAATAGATCAAAAAATTGTAGAAAATAATTTAATTTCAAAGTACAAGTATAGTAGTGCAAAAATAGGCATAGATAAAAAACTTAGGCTTAACTATAATATACACGACCTTGAGATAAATTACGATGATAATTTTATTGTTTTTCCAAAAATCAGTTTCAAGTTTAGCATAAGAGATTTGTTGCTAAAAATATTTGTTGTAGATGAAGTAAAGGTAAACAAATTAGTTGGATACATAGGATATAATCTATCAGAGGGAGAAAAATCAAAGAATTTAATAATAGATGATATTAGCGAACTACAATTCAAAATATATGAATTAATAAGGTATATTCATAGAGAAAATAAAATCATAAATTCTTTATCTATCAGCAATAGTTCTTTTTATATTTTTGATAAAAATAGTAATTCTGTAAATAAAATTGATGTATTTGATAGTAAAATAAAACTTTTTGGAAAACTGAACGAAATCATCAATATTAATACAAAATTAAAGTTAAAAATTAATGAAAATAGTGATTTTGTAAATACAGTTTTTAATTGTTCCATAAAAAATAATGATGATATAAATTGTAACTTCGGTATAAACAATTTCAAAGTAGGCAGTATAGATTTTGTTGGTTTGCTGGGTTCAAAAAATAAGGAATTACAGGAATCTTTAGATAGTATAGATGGCTTATTTAACTTTGAATCAAACTTGAATTTTTCAAATTATATTAATTTTGATCAGGCTAGTTTTAAATTATATTCCAATACTGGAAGTTTTTTTATACAGCAAGTTTTTGGAGACAAAATTACATATAAAAACTTAATAGTTGATGGTGTAACCGATAGTTTTGATAATATAGAGTTAAAATCTGTTAGGATTAATGTTATATCTGATAGTATCACAGAGTTACAACTAAGTCTTGATTATTATAAAAATAAAAACATGAAAATAGATATAGATATAAATAATGCCTTTGTAAAAGATATTAGGGTTTTTTGGCCTATTTTTTTAGATGATTATGATATACGAAAATGGGTTATAGAACACATCAATAGTGGTAATATAAACAAAGCATTCGCTTATATGAATTTTGATTTTGTGGATAATGAATTTATTTTGAGCTCTATAAAGTCAGAGATAAATTTTAAGAATACTTCTATTGACTATCACGAATCTTTTCCTGTTATAACAAATATAGATGCTAAAGCCATTTTTACAGTTGATGATATGAATGTTTACATAGAAAAAGCAAAAATGGCTAATACAACATTATCGGACGCTAAAGTTTACATAGATTTTTTAGATAAAACTTCAACAATTAATATAACTACTTCAGCTAAAGGTGATATATACGAATTATTCTATTTTGTAAACAATAATGACAGAGAAAAAGTTAAGGATTTAGTTACAAGATATGTTGATGGTTATGCATATACAAAAGCAAATATTATGATACCAATTACTGACTTTAGTTTAGAAAAAACATATATTAAAGTTGATAGTAACGTAAAAAATAACAATACATTTATATTTGAAGACAACTCGGATTTAAAAATAGATTTGTCAAAAGACATTGGGGCTAAAACGTTTAATATCTCTTTGGATTGTAAAAACGCATTTATAAATTTTCCTATAATTGACTTTGTAAAAAATAAAAATGAGGAACTAAAAATTTTATTAGATGTTATCGTTCAAGACGACAGAGTTTTATTAGCCAACATTAAACCGATAGCAAATGACAAGATAAATTTTTTTGGAAATGGAAATATTGAATCTGGTATTTTAAGCGAATTAAATTTTGATTATGTAAACTATGGCAACACAAAATTTAATGTTCTGTATACAGATAAACCAAATGAAAATCCAGATATTTTTGTTAATATAGAAAATATGAATTTGAAAAAAGAAATAAACAAAGAAGAGATTATCAAAATTTTTAGCAAAGACAATGATAAAGAAGATAAAAAGTACTTGCTAAACGCTGATATAAAATTTCAGATTGCCAATTTAATTTTTAATGAAAAATATAATGTAACAAATACTTTTATACTAGTTTCAATCGAAAAAGGAGAATTAAAACAACTTGAATTAAAAAACAAAAGTGATGGTTCTAGCGAACTTTTTATTGAAATATCAAATATACCAGAAAATGACATAAAATATAAAATAAATTTAGAATGTACTAATTTAGGTACATTTTTAAGTAATAGTTTAATAACTAACAACCTTGTTTATGGAAATTTTTACTTTAATGGTGTTATTGACAATAAATCAAAATTTAGCGGAAAATTTTTATTAAATGAAGATTTTCATATCATAATAAAAAATATTAAAGATGCAGAGTTTTTTAATTATGTTTTAAATAATGAAAATATATCAGAAAAAATAAAAAATGATTTGAAAAATCAAAATATGATAACTTTCAACAAATTAAGAGGCAATATAGAGTTTCAAAACGGTACTTTAAATATAAATGATATTGCTGCTAGTAGCGGTGATATATTTGGAATTGGTATAAGTGGTAATGGTTTTATGAATATTAATTCTGGTACGATAAAACTAGAAGGATTTATAGTACCTTTAGAAAAATTAAATAAACTGCTCGGCCTTAATAAAATACCAATAATAAACCAAATTCTATTTAGCGGGGAAGATAAAGGTTTAGTAACAGTCGATTATAGTATAACCAAAGATAACTACAATTCTAATTTTGAATTTAGCATAACAAAAGCTAATGGGATAAATAATATTACACCTATTAATTCTATGCTGAGATTTCTTTCAATCCAAAATGAATAATAATATTGATTTAATTACAAGAATTTTTATCATCCATACAACTTATTTTTTTTTATTTAGTTTGTTAAGAAGCCTATCAATAAAGAACATAGTATTAATAGATGAAGCCAACATAGATTTTGACGACAATCTATGTGTACTAACAGGGGAAACAGGGTCTGGAAAATCTATTTTATTAGATGCCTTATCTCTTGCAATTGGGGCAAGATCAAACACTAGACTACTTAGAAATGGTGAAAAACAGGGTATCGTAGTTGCAATATTTAACATAAAAGAAAACAATAATTGTAAAAATTTATTAGACGAAATTGGAATAGAATACAGTAATGAACTAATTTTGAGACGAATATTAACTCAAGATGGTAAAAGTAAATCATTTATAAATGATGTTGCTGTTAGTCAAAATTTCTTAAATTTAATTGGAAATGAATTAGTTGAAATACATGGACAACACGATCAAAATAGTCTATTAAATTCAAGTTATCACATGAATATATTAGATCAATTTGGCAATTTAACAGAACAAAAAAAAATTGTTTCTAGTATATATAATGACCTAACTGAAATTAATAGAAAACTTAGCTTGCTTAAAGACGAGAAAAAGTTTAGAGATAATGAAATTGATTATCTAAGACATATAATTGATGAATTAAAAAAACTTAATGTATCAGTTGGTGAAGAAGACGAGCTAAATTCTAAAAGAATGAATTTGATGAATAAGGAAAAAGTAATTGATGTCATTAATAATGTGAAAGAGATATTAGATGGACAGAGTCCAGTAACAAAATTAATTGGAAATGCTCAAAGTCACTTATCTAGAAATAACCAACTTGGCGAAAGCTTGATTGAAAACGGTCAAAATGCTTTTGAAATTGTAATTGATTATCTTGAAAAATCATTAATAGAATTTAATGAAGCAATGGATAAAATATATGATATTCAAAGTTCTTTAGATTTTGATGAATATTCTCTTAACGATATTGAGGAAAGATTGTTTGCTATTAGAGCACTTGCTAAAAAATTAAATATAAGTAGTGATAATTTTAAGGAATTTCAAATAAAACTTGAAGAAAAACTTAAAAAGTTAGAAAATACAAATGTTGAAATTGAAGATTTAGAATCTAAATGTAAGAAATTAAAAGAAGAATATATAACTGAGTCAATAAAGTTAAGGAAACAAAGAAAAGCAGTAGCAAAAAAGTTAGAAGATAATCTAATCACTGAACTAATTCCATTAAAAATGGAAAATACAGTATTTAAGGTTGAATTTAAAGATCTTAACGAAAACGATTGGAGCAAAAATGGAATTGATGGTATTAGGTTTATCGTATCTGTAAATCCTGGTACAATTCCAGACGACTTATCAAAAGTAGCATCAGGTGGTGAACTTTCTAGATTCATGCTAGCTTTAAAAGTTGTTTTATCAAAAATAAAATCTGCTTCAACTTTAATTTTTGATGAAATAGATACAGGTGTAAGTGGTTCAGTTGCGGATGCAATAGGAGAAAGACTAAAAAAACTTGGAGAAAGTTTTCAAGTATTTGTTGTTACTCATTTAGCACAAGTTGCATCTAAAGGGAAAAATCATTATAAAATAAGTAAAGAAATAAGGGATAATAAAACATATACTATTATAAATAAACTTGATTATAGTTCTAGGTTACAAGAAATTTCTAAGATGATTTCCGGCAAAAATGTAACTAATGAAGCGTTGGTGTTAGCAGAAAAATTAATAAAGTAAAAAATCAATTATAATTGTAATTTACAAAAAAAAAGCTAATTTCTATTAGAAAATTTATAATAATAGAATGCAGAAAAACAATAAACTTACAGAAAAGAAGGAGCAATCATTATTAGGCGGTGGTACAGACAAAATAAATAAACAACACAAACAAGGTAAGTTAACCGCTAGAGAAAGAATAGAAGTACTTTTAGATCCAGATTCTTTTGAAGAATACGGTGTATATGTTGAGCATAGATGCACAGATTTTGGTATGGAAGATAAAAAATTTAGTGGTGATGGTGTTATAACTGGATCTGGTACTATAAATGGCCGATTAGTATTTATCTATGCACAAGATTTTACGGTCATAGGTGGTTCATTAGGACAAGCTCAAGCACAAAAGATTGAAAGAATAATTAATATGGCATTAAAAGCTAAAGTACCGGTTATTGGAATGTTAGATTCTGGAGGAGCAAGAATACAGGAAGGTGTTGATGCTTTGGGAGGATATGGTAAAATTTTCCAAAGGATAGTTGATGCCTCTGGTGTTATTCCACAAATTTCTCTGATGATGGGACCATGTGCTGGAGGTGCCGTATATGCACCGGCTTTGACCGATTTTATTTTTATGACAAAAAATACTTCTTACATGTTTTTAACTGGACCAGAAGTAGTAAAAACCATTAATCATGAAGATATTACAAAAGAAGATTTAGGCGGTGCTAGTGTGCATGGACCAATAAGTGGTGTCGCCGATAAAACTTTTTCAAATGATATAGAATTATTACTGCAAACTAGAAGATTATTTGATTTTTTGCCATTAAATTATACCGATAAAGTTCCAGAAATAGATACTGTTGATCAAGCTGATAGAATTGATGTATCCCTTAATACATTAGTTCCCGAAAGCAAAAATCAAGCATATAATATGAAGGAACTTGTATATAAAATAATTGATGAAGGTAATTTCTTTGAGTTAAAACCAGAATTTGCAAAAAATATAATAGTTGGTCTTGCTAGAATGGAGGGACGAACAGTTGGCATAGTTGCAAATCAGCCACTAGAACTAGCCGGCTGTTTGGATATAAACGCATCTAGAAAAGCAGCCAGATTTGTGAGATTTTGTGATGCCTTTAATATACCGTTGGTTACACTTGTAGATGTACCAGGTTTTTTACCGGGAAAAGATCAAGAACACAATGGTATAATATCCCATGGAGCCAAGTTATTGTATGCTTTTGCTGAATCAAGCGTTCCAAAAATAACTATAATTACAAGAAAAGCATATGGTGGAGCATATATAGTTATGAATTCTCGTCATTTAAGAGGTGATCTAAACTACGCGTGGGATGATGCTGAGATAGCAGTTTTGGGGGCTGAGGGAGCTGTTAATATAATGTTTAAAAATTTAGATCCAAATGAAAAGCAAGCAAAAATAAAAGAATATAAAGATAAATTTTCAACACCATTTTTTGCAGCTTCAAGAGGTTATATAGATGAAGTTATAAGGCCACAAAATACAAGAAAAAGAATATGTGATGGCTTGAGATTTTTAAGAAATAAAGGAGTTAAAATGCCAAGTAAGAAACATGACAATTTACCGTTGTAATAGGAGCTATATGAATACAAATAATACTACAAATAAGGAAAAAATACTCATTGCCAATAGAGGTGAAATAGCATGTAGGATTATAAAAACAGCAAAAAAAATGGGTATAGCAACAGTTGCAATATATTCTGAGGCTGACTATAACTCATTGCATGTACAAATGGCTGATGAAGCAGTATTAGTTGGTGCTGCGCCAGCAAATGATAGTTACTTAAATATAAAAAAAATAATAAACATAGCTAAAAAAACTGGTGCTACTTATGTTCACCCTGGTTACGGTTTTTTATCAGAAAACGCAAAATTTGCTCAAGAGCTTGAAAAGGAAGGTATAATTCTGATTGCACCACCTGTGAGTGCTATAAAAAAAATGGGTGATAAAATTGAATCAAAAAAGATTGCTAAAAAGGCAAAAGTTAGTGTTGTTCCTGGCTTTGATGGAATTATAAAAGATTCCGATGAAGCAGTTAAAATAGCTCAAAAAATAGGTCTACCTGTTATGATAAAAGCTTCCGCTGGTGGTGGTGGAAAAGGTATGAGAAGAGTTGATAAAATAGAAGATGTTAAAGAGGCTTTTGAAATTGCAACAACTGAGGCTATGAATAGCTTTTGTGATAGTAGAGTATTTATAGAAAAATTTATAGAAGACCCAAGGCACATAGAAATTCAAGTTATTGGTGATAAATATGGTAACATTGTTTGTCTTGGGGAAAGGGAGTGTTCTATTCAAAGAAACAATCAAAAGATTATAGAAGAAGCCCCTAGTTCTTTTGTGGATGAAAAAACAAGATTAAAAATGTATAAACAAGCTATAGCATTATGTCAGGAAGTTGGTTACTATTCTGCCGGAACTGTTGAATGTATGATGGATAAAGATAAGAATTTTTATTTCTTAGAAATGAATACTAGACTACAAGTAGAACATGGAGTGACTGAACTGATAACTGGATTAGATCTTGTTGAATTAATGATAATGGTTGCAAAAGGTGAAAAATTAGCATTTAAACAGAACGATATAAAGTTCAATGGCTGGGCTATGGAAAGTAGAATTTGTTCCGAAGACCCTTCACGTAATTTTTTGCCTTCATTAGGTAGAATAAACAAATATTTTGAACCAAATTTTGTTGACGGTGTTAGAATTGATACTGGAGTCTATGAAGGTTATGAAATAACTTCATTTTATGATAGTATGATATGCAAACTATTAACTCATGGAAATGATAGAAAAGATTGCATTGAAAAAATGCAGTCTGCATTAGGAGGATTTTTTATAGATGGTGTAGCTCACAATATAAGTTTTTTGGAAACTATAATATACAACGAAAAATTTAGAAATGGAAATATAAATACAAATTTTATAAAACAGGAATTTTCTTCAGGTTTTTGTAATAATGAATTGGAATCAAAACAAAAAGATGTACTTATAAGTGTTGCTCTTTACATGTTTTTTAATTATCAAAAAAGAGTTAATAGTATAACCGGTGGGCTTAGAAACATAAACAAAAGATTTAGTAATAAATGGGTTGTGGATGTAGATAGTCGAAAATTTTTATGTACTGTTAATGATAATGATACTGAAAATTTTAATGTAGACTATGGTAGCGGTTACAGCACTTTAATAACTGCGTGGCAATATGGTGAAAATGTTTTTAGATGTACTGTTAATGGAAATAAAGTAAATGTAAAAATATTATCTGATGATTATGCTGGCAATTATGTTTTTCAATATATGGGATCTGTAATAAATATAACAATAAGAAATACTAGAATATCAGAGCTTGAGCAATTTATGCCAATTACTACTAAAAAAGAAAAACCTACCTGTTTAAAATCACCTATAAGTGGTAGAATTGTGAGAATAAAAGTTAAAGATGGAGATAATGTTTTAGTTGGTAGTGAATTGTGCTCTATAGAAGCTATGAAGATGGAAAATATGATAAGAAGTGAATTTGATCTAATAATTAAAAGAGTTTTGGTACAACCTGATGATATAGTTTCCATAGGTGATATCTTGATTGAATTTGAATAAAAAAGTCTATAGAAACAGTAAATGTTGACTATATTTCTAACGACTTTTCAGGCGTAGCAGTATCTAACGGTAAGAAATATTTTATTAGTGATGTTTTGGAACAAGAATTAATAGAAATAGTCAAGTATAAAAGTTATAAAAAATATAATATTGCAACAAAATATAATCTAATTAAGAAATCTGATAGTAGATGCGAACCGGAATGTGAGTATTTCAATAAATGTGGTGGTTGTAGCTTACAATATATGTGCGATGAGTATTATTATAGCAAAAAGTTAGAAATTCTAATAAACAAACTTAAAAAAGTTTGTGCCAATGTACCAAATATTAGTTTATTTAAAGTCGGCAAATCTAAGAGAAGAAGATTAAATTTAAAATATTCAAATGGTTGTTTTGGTTTTTTTGAAAGGAACAGTAATAAAATAGTAAAAATTGAAAAATGCTTAAACGTTTGTGGCGAGATAAATAATTTTTTACCTCTATTAAATAGATTAAAAATATTGATAATTTAGAATCTCTAGATTTGGCAAAAGTAAAAAATAGTTTATTGTTAAACTTTATTTTTTCACAAAAAGCAAAAAAAGAAACGTTAAATAAAATTAGGGAATTAGCAAATGCTGAAAATTTAATACAAATAAGTTATCAAGAAAATGAAACAAATAAACCAAAAATTTTATTACAGAAAAGCAAACCAATTTTAGAATTAGGAAATTTTGATATAGAATTGCCAAGCAAATTCTTTATGCAAGCTTCAGACATTAGTCAAAATTTTATTATAAATACTATAATTAATGAATTAAAGTATTATCAAAATGTATTAGACTTATACTCAGGAATAGGTACATATTCTTTTCCGTTAAGTGAATTTTCAATATTCATTCATTTGAAAACAATACAAATATGGTTGAAAATATGAATTTTAATATTCATAGATTAAATATAAAAAATATAAAACGGAAGTTAGAGATTTAGATAAAAAACCACTCAATGTTGAAGAATTTAATAATTCTGACGCTATTATTATAAATCCAACAAGAACAGGAGCAAAAAATCAGTGCAAAATTCTACCTGAAAAAAAATTAAATAAAATAATATATGTCTCATGTAACCCAGATTCGTTAGTTCTTGATATGTCTTATCTGCTTAAAAAATACGAATTGAAAAAATTGTTTTTGGTTGACCAATTTTATTGGTCTAAACACTTAGAATGTATTTGTGTATTTGGATAGATATTATATAAATACAGTATGCCACCTACGTTAATCAACTTGATAAAATAAATATAGACACTATATTGTAATGTAATGAGTTTTAAAAACATACATGATTAGAGGAAACGAAGATAGAACTTTATTTTGTTCTTTTTGTGGAAAAACACAAAAGGAAGTTAGAAAATTAATAGCTGGGCCAGGGGTTAATATATGCGATTCATGTGTTGCATTATGTGCAGAAGTAGTCCAGAATGAAAACAACAAATTGGAATTCGACTTCTCTAAATTAAACTTAAAACCAAAAGATATACTAAAAATATTAGATCAGTATGTAATAAAACAAGATAGTGCAAAAAAAACATTGTCTGTAGCTGTATACAATCATTACAAAAGGATAACAAATTCTGAAAAAATTCTAAAAAAGAAAGATGATACAGAGTTATCAAAATCAAATATACTTATGATAGGTAGTACCGGTTGTGGAAAAACTTTATTAGCGCAAACATTAGCTAGAATGTTAGATGTACCATTTGCTATAGCTGATGCTACTACGCTAACAGAAGCTGGTTATGTTGGTGAAGATGTTGAAAATATCTTATTAAGATTATTACAATCTGCTAATTATAATATACAAAAAGCAGAGCAAGGTATAATATATATTGATGAAATCGACAAAATTTCAAGAAAAAGCGAAAATCCATCAATAACTAGAGACGTTTCTGGTGAAGGCGTGCAGCAAGCTTTATTAAAATTAATAGAAGGAACTATAGCAAGTGTCCCACCACAAGGCGGTAGAAAAAATCCTATGCAGGAAATGATTCAAATTAATACACAAAACATATTGTTTATTTGTGGAGGCGCTTTTGAGGGGCTGGATAAAATAATATCCAATAGATTGAATAGACATAGTATAGGTTTTGAGGCTGCGATAAAAGATAGTGATGATAAAAATAGAGAAAAACTAATAAAATTGGTTGAACCTGATGACTTAGTTAAGTATGGATTAATTCCAGAATTAGTTGGTCGTTTACCAGTTATAACATGTCTTGAAGATTTATCAAAAGAGGCGTTAGTCAAAATTTTAAAAGAGCCTAAAAATTCCATAGTAAAACAATATAATAAATTATTCCGCTTAGATGATGTTGAATTAGAATTCACAGATTCAGCTCTAGAACTTATAGCTAATAAAGCTGTAGCGAGAAAAACTGGTGCCCGTGGTTTAAGAACTATAGTGGAAAATTTATTATTAGACGCTATGTTTGATATTCCATCAGAAAATGACGTAGAAAAAGTCACAGTTGTAGCCAAGAAAGACAAATTAGAAACTAAAATTCATAAAAAAGGTGAATAATTATGGGACTATTAACTAAAAAAGAGTATCCAGTTCTATCTCTTAAAGAGATGGTAATATTTCCTAATGCTACAGTTATGTTTATAATATGTGAAAAAAATAGCATTTTAACAGCTGAAAAGGCTTATATTAGTGGTGAAAAAGTATTTTGCGTAGCTCAAAGAGATAAAAATTTGAATAAGATAAAAGATATAAAAGACTTATTTGATATTGGAACTGTTTGTGAAATTAGTCAAAAAGTTAATATGTCTAATGGCAGTTTAAGGTTATTAGTAAAAGGTTTAGAAAAATGTAGACTTGATAAAGTATTAATAGAAGACTATAACGTAAGATGTGTAGTAAAAACGATAAGAGAGACAAAAATAAAAGATGATCAGTTTGAACTTGAGAGGATAAAAAAAATTGTTTTAAATAAAACTGAGGATTTCTTAAGGTATCATATAAGCGGTTCGTTAGATATCGATCCATTAATAAAAACTGTAACAATGGATGCAGATATAATATACATACTTACAAATTTATTAAATATTGATATACAAGCAAAACAGAGTATTCTAGAAGAATCAACTATATTAAAGCAATATATAAAATTAAATCAGTATCTTGAAATTGAAAAAGATTTAATAAATACTGAAAGAAAAATAAACAATAAGATAGACAAAAGGGTGCAAGATGCACAAAAGAAGTTCTATCTGAGAGAAAAATTACGTATCATAAAAAATGAATTAGGTAACAGTGGAGATGAAGAAATAGATGATGATCCAAAATCAGATATTTCCTTACTTAAGAAAAGGATGAAAACTCTACATGTTGATAAATATGTAAGAGATAAATTTGATATGGAAATTAAAAAGTTAGAAAACATTCCGACATTTTCTCCTGAATATTCAACAGTTAAAAATTATCTAGATTGGTTAGTAGATTTACCGTGGAATAAAAATAACAGACTAGAAAATAATATAAAGAAAGCTGAAGAAATACTAAATAGAGATCATTATGGTCTTGATGACATTAAAGAACGGATAATTGAATTTATAGCTGTTTTTCAAAAAACAAAAAAGCTATCAGGCCCTATTATATGTCTTGTTGGTCCTCCTGGTGTTGGAAAAACATCATTGGCTAAATCTATAGCAGAAGCTACAAATAGAAAATATGTAAAAGTATCACTTGGTGGCGTTAGAGACGAAGCAGAAATAAGAGGGCATAGAAAAACATATGTTGGAGCTATGCCAGGCAAAATTATACAGTTTTTAAAAAAAGTTGGAACAAATAATCCACTAATATTATTGGATGAAATAGATAAGATGGGTACAGATTATCATGGCGATCCTGCGTCAGCAATGTTAGAAGTACTAGACCCAGAACAAAATAAATCTTTTAATGATCATTTTCTTGAAGTTGAATATGATTTGTCAAATGTAATGTTTATAGCTACAGCAAATAATATACAGAATATTCCTATACCATTGCAAGATAGAATGGAAATTATTAAATTGTCAGGCTACACAGAAGATGAAAAATTAGAAATAGCTAAAAGTTATCTAATAAAAAAACAATTAAATAATCATGGAATTAAGGCTAGTGAATTTACTATAAGTGATGATGCTATCATAAAAATAGTCAGAAATTATACATTTGAAGCTGGTGTAAGAAATTTAGATAGAAATATTGAAAAAATTGTCAGAAAAGTCGCTAGAAAGTTAGTTGAGAATCCAGATTTAGTAAAAATAGATATAAACAAAAATAATATAAAGGATTATCTCGGAGTTGAAAAGAATTCATATAATGAAGCTAATAAAGAAGATAAAGTAGGGGTTTCAACTGGATTAGCATATACGGAATTTGGCGGTGATTTATTATATTTAGAAGCACTTAAATTTGATGGTAGTGGAAAATTACTTATAACCGGAAAACTTGGTGATGTTATGAAAGAATCAGCTGAAGCTGCTTTTAGTTATGTTAGATCAAAAGCTAGCGATATAAATGTCACTTCAAAAGTATTCAATAAATATGATTTTCACGTACATGTACCTGAAGGAGCTACACCAAAAGACGGTCCTTCTGCTGGTGTTGCAATAGCGTCAGCATTAATGTCAACACTATCTGGATTTAAAATCAGAAGTGATACAGCCATGACTGGAGAAATAACATTGACAGGTAAAGTTTTACCTATTGGTGGTTTGAAGGAAAAGTTATTGGCAGCTTTGAGGGGTAATATAAAACACGTATTAATACCTAAAGAAAACGTTAAGGATTTGGAAAAAATCCCGGAGAATGTTAAAAATAATATAGATATAAGGCCAATAGAAAAAATAGAAGAAGCATTTTCTTGGTTAATGAAGGAATGGAATAGTAAGATTAATAACAAAAATAAACAATTATTGTAAATAAATAATAGTGAATATAGGTGTTAGTCTTGAAATCAGATATGTTATTAGGTAGAGGATGTTTAAAAATCTAGATTCATGCAAAAAAACATTAATAATCTACCCTTATTGGTATTGAACTTTTGTCAAAAATACATATATTATTAAATTAGTAGTTTATTAGGAAATAATGCCAAGAGATTATTATGAAGTTTTAGGTGTTAGCAAAACAGCAAGTCAGGAAGAGATAAAAAAAGCATATCGAAAAAAAGCAATGGAATACCATCCTGATAGGAATCCAGGTAACAAAGAAGCTGAGGTAAAATTTAAAGAAGCTGCAGAAGCATATGATGTCTTGCATGATCCAGACAAAAAAGCTGCCTATGATAGGTATGGGCATAGTGCATTCACTAATAATGGAG
>CASFUN010000019.1 GCA_949298005.1 uncultured Alphaproteobacteria bacterium
ATTAAATCTAAAATGGAATATATCTCCATCATTAACAATATATTCTTTGCCTTCTAATCTCATCTTCCCAGCATTTTTACATCCATCTTCCCCTTTATATTTTATGTAATCCTCATAACTTATGGTTTCAGCTTTAATAAAACCCTTTTCAAAGTCGGTGTGGATTGTTCCAGCTGCTTCCGCAGCAGTTACTCCATCCACAACTGTCCATGAATGTGCCTCCTTTGGTCCAATTGTAAAAAAACTAATCAAACCAAGTATATTATAGCCTATTTTTATTATTTTATCAAGACCCTTTTCTGATAGTCCTAATGCTTGCAAAAACTCAACTTTCTCATTTTCGGAGTCTAACATTGAAATTTCCGATTCAACTTTTGCTGAAATAATCTCACAAATATATGAATTTTTTTTGCAATATTCAAAAACTTCAGTAGTGTACTCATTCCCATTTATAGCATCATCTTCTGATACATTACATACAAAAAATTGTTTTTTGCCAGTTAAAAGTTGAAGTATTTTAAACTGCTTTTTTTCCTCATTATCTGCAATTTCTACATCTATTGCCATCTTACCTTGATTTAA
The DNA here is from genome assembly GCA_949298005.1 of uncultured Alphaproteobacteria bacterium. Taxonomy (GTDB): domain Bacteria; phylum Pseudomonadota; class Alphaproteobacteria; order Rickettsiales; family UBA1997; genus CALXRO01. The sequence goes on from CASFUN010000019.1 coordinate 583, forward strand.
TTTTTCTATACATTTATTTATAATTGAAAATTGTTTTATGGCTTCTTTATCTCCATTTTTAGCTTTTTTTTCAACATTTTGAATTCTTTTTTCTAGACTTTGTAGATCAGCTAAAATTAATTCGGTTTGGATAAGTTCTATATCTCGCACCGGATTTATGTCACCTTCAACGTGGGTTATATTATCGTTGCTAAAACACCTGATAACATTTAATATACAGTCAACATCTCTTATATTTGATAAAAATTGATTACCTAACCCTTCCCCTTGACTAGCACCTTTAACCAATCCAGCTATATCAACAAAATCTATTTGAGATCTTATAATTTCTTGTGAATTTGCTATTTTTGCTAATCTATCAAGTCTTTCATCTGGAACAGAAACTCTGCCTATATTTGCATCTATTGTACAAAAAGGATAATTTGCTGCCTCAGCTTGCATAGTTTGAGTTAAAGCATTAAATAATGTTGATTTACCAACATTAGGCAGACCTACTATCCCACATCTTAATGTCATTCAATAAAAATCATTTGTATTGACTAATTTAATTGTATTGTTGTATATATGAAATACAAGGATATTTTTATAAAAATTTAATTTACAACTTATTAGATGCCATTAATTAGTAGTTTTGATTACTTTGCCAATAATAAAACAAATATATTAGTAATAGGTACTATGCCTGGTATACAATCCTTAGAGAAAAATGAATATTATGCAAATAATCAAAATGTTTTTTGGAAAATAATATCTATTACTTTCAATAACAGTTGTAATTTTCCGTCATATAACGATAAATTAAACTGCTTAAGTAAACACCAAATTGGTTTATGGGACAATTTAAAATATTGCGAGAGAAATGGGAGTTTAGATACAAATATAAAAAATGAATTTCCAAATGATTTTAGAACATTATTTAATAAATATAGAAATATAAAACGTCTATTATTCAATGGAAATAAATCTAATTACTTTTTTAGAAAATATAATTTTAACCTTTTGAATAAATACGAATATTTTATATTACCATCAACCAGTCCAGCTAATGCCCGAATGAATTTTGATAATAAGTTAAAAATTTGGCAAAACTATTTAATTTTATGAAACTTTAAATATTCATTTTATTTAATTGCCAAATTACAAATTCTTTTGTAATCAATGAAAATTGTGAATAATTATCTTCACTTAATGCTTCAAAGAAACTTTCATTTTTATTATCTTTTTTAACTCTTTCCATATCTTTTTTATGGGTAAGTAAAAGTAAATTTATATATTCAATAAATATATCATTATTATCTACTATATCTTTATATTTTTTATTATAATATAAGATATCCCAATCTAAAGAATCTGCAGCAAATAAAGCTTCTTTAAGTAAATTAAAACCATTATCATACTTTGAGAAAACATCAACTAACTTAATAAGTTTATCTTTCAAAAATCTATATAAATTTAATCTGATATTTGACATAAACTCATCATGATATTTCATAAAAAAACCAACTTCTTCTATATCATACACAGTAATATAATTATTATTATCCACAGATGGAATTACAAAATAAGGTGCTGGAAAATTAAAAGGTGACATAGTTAAATTTACATATTTGTTTAACGACTTTCTAGAATCTTTGTTAATATTTTTATCATTATCAAAATAATGACTAAATGCAAAATATTTGCTTTTACTATGTTTTATATTTTCAAGAATTATCCAGATTTGATCATTTGTTAAGTTTTCAAATAAATCTATACAAAAAATAATATCTGCATTTGGTAATGGTTCTTTAAGTACATCTAGTTTTAAAAAAATTTGATTTGTATAATTATTAAAATTTAATCTATTTTTTGTAATTAATTTATCATTTTGACAAATTTGTATGTATTTTATCTCTTTATTTTTTGTTTGTATACTATTACAACTGAAATACTTTATATCTACAACACTATTTATTTCTTGTTTCTTTATACTGCATATTATATCCACATAGTTTATATTATCATTATTTGATATAATAACATTTTTCTTTTTTATATGGTTTAATTTGTTTTTATTTTTCCTGAATTTTTCTACTATATTTAAAATTCCTCTGAAAGAGCATGAATTTCTATATCTTAATCTAAGAATTTCAGTTATCAAACTTACTATATTTGGATTATAATTATAAATATTTACTATTTTATCTATTGTTTCTTGAGAAAACTTAGTCTCATAAATATAATCATTAAATATATTAAATAAGTTGTAGATAAAAATTATAGTCAAATCATATACATTAAAAGAATATAACCTATTAAAATCATATAGATATTTAATTTTGTCTGGGCATCTTTGGTACGAACCAAGGTCGATTAAAGTAGTATTTACACCATCAAACATGACATTAGCACAGTTCACATCATTATAAACAATTTCTTCATTTTCTAAAAAAACAAATTGTTTTATTATTTCTTCAATTATAAACAATTTTTTACTATCATCAATTTCCGATATTAATTTTTTACTTAAAAAATCACTGTCAACCAATTTTCTGACACTTATAACATATTCATCATTTATATCATAATCATATATTTTTTGTCTATCTATAAAATCAATTTTATAATCTTTGTATTTATCTAGAAATTTTACTTCCTCCACAGATTCATAGTAAAATTCTAATAAATCTCTTTTTGAGCAAAATTTTATAAAAAAATCTTTGTTTGTAGCTATAAAACTGTAACTGATATAGCTATCACCAGAATGTGTAGTCAATTCAATTTTATCATATTTATATAGTTTATCTTTAACCAGACAATATTTACTACTACAAAAATATTCATTATCTGATAAATTAATTACACAAATATTTATATTTTTTCTATTAATATAATCTAATATGTTATTGCTTGTTTTGATATTTATATAATCATATTTATCAATATCTTTTAAAATATCTTCAATTTTATTTATATCATTTTCAGTAAAACTAATATAAATCGAATCTGTTAAGTTTTTTATATTTTCCTTATACATTTTTATAATAAAAAAATAATTATATTTTATCTAAAACATCCTGTAGAATAAATGAAGCAGCTACTTTGTCAACAATTTGTTTAGTTTTTTTATATTTTATTTCCATATTATCTATCAAAAAATTTTCTGCTTCAAAAGATGTTAAATATTCATTGTTTAAATAAATTGGTAAATCAACTTTATTATCTAAAATTGATAAAAAATTTGTAATTTTTTCAGATGAATCTGTTTTATTACCATCACAATTTAATGGAATACCGGAAACAATCCCTATAACCTTATTTTCAATAATATAATTATATATGAAAGCTACGCATTCTTCAATTTTTGTACGTTTTAAAACTAATTTTGGAGTGGCTATGGTTTGATATCTATCTGATAAGGCAATTCCTATATTCTTACTGCCAATATCAAGCCCTAGAATTCTTCCTTTTTGTTTAACAATTAATACAAAAGACTCACAATTTTTGATTATCATTTATTATACTTTGGTACGCCTAGAGGGAGTCGAACCCACAACCATCTGATTCGAAGTCAGATACTCTATCCAATTGAGCTATAGGCGCTTTTGGTTTTATGATACTTCTTAAGTTTTTTTTGTCAAAAAATAATTATTCTATAAATAAAAATACCTAATTTACATATTAATATATGTAAATCAAACAATATATAAATTTAAATACAATTGACTTTAACAAAAATTCTTATAATTATCTAATTAGCAATTATCTACTAAAATAATTAAAAAAATGAAGATAAATTCTTTAAAAGACCTGGATGCTCTTATAAACAAAGTAAAAAAAGCCCAAGAAATTTTTTCAAATTACAAACAAGAACAAGTTGACTATATTTTTAGACAAGTTGCTCTTTATATGTGTAAAGAAAGAATTCCACTAGCCAAAATGGCCGTGGAAGAAACAGGAATTGGTATTGTGGAAGATAAAGTTATAAAAAATCATTTTGCAGCTGAATATATATACAATAAATACAAAGATGTAAAAACATGTGGTATTATTTCGAAAGATAAAGTTCATGGTATAGCAAAAATAGCCTGTCCAGTTGGCGTTATAGCTGGTATAATTCCAACAACCAATCCAACATCAACAGCGATATTTAAAGCCTTAATTTCTTTAAAAACGAGAAATGGTATAGTTTTTTCACCACATCCTAGAGCTAAAAAATGTACTTGCGAAACATTAAGAATTATTTTAGAGAAAGCAATTCAATTTGGTGCACCAGAAAATATAATTGGTTGGATAGATGAACCTACAATAGAGTTATCCGGAGCTTTGATGAATCATGAAGATATTAGTTTAATTTTAGCTACTGGTGGTCCTGGAATGGTAAAAGCTGCATATAGTTCTGGAACTCCTTCAATAGGTGTAGGTGCTGGTAATACGCCAGCTGTTATTGATGAAACTGCAGACATAGAAATGGCTGTAAATTCAATAATATTGAGTAAGACGTTTGATAATGGAGTGATTTGTGCTTCTGAGCAATCTGTAATAGTTCTGTCGGAAGTATATGATGAAGTTAAGAAAGAATTTAAAGAAAGAGGTTGTTATATTTTAAATAAAGAAGAAAAAGAGAAAGTTTCTAATTTTTTCTTTCCAGATGGTAAGTTAAATCCTGCTGTTGCTGGCCAATCAGCTTGTAAAATTGCTGAAATGTCTAAAATAAAAGTTCCAGAGAATACAAAAATTCTAATTGGTGAAGCAAGTGATACTACACATAAAGAGCCTTTTGCTCATGAAAAATTATCACCTATATTAGGATTATATAAAGTCAAAACATTTGAAGATGCTGTTAAGAAAGCTGAAGATTTAGTTATTCTTGGAGGTAATGGACATACATCTGTTCTATATACAAAACAAACTAATGATGATAGGATAGATTATTTTAGTAATAAATTAACTACCTGCAGAGTGCTTATTAATACTCCATCTTCACATGGAGGTATAGGTGATCTGTTCAATTTTAGACTAGAACCTTCGTTAACACTTGGTTGTGGCTCATGGGGTCATAACTCAGTTAGTGAAAATATAGGAGTTAAACATTTAATAAATATAAAAACAGTTGCTGAAAGAGAGGAAAACATGTTATGGTTTAAAGTTCCACCAAAAATATACTTTAAGAAAGGTTGCACAAGTTTTGCACTTAAAGAATTACAAGGTAAAAAAAAGGCATTTATTGTTACTGACAAAGTTCTTTTTGATTTAGGTTATACAAAAAAAGTAACTGATGTTTTAGAAGATATAAATGTGAAATATGAAATTTTTTCTGATGTTGAACCTGATCCAACATTATCTTTGGTTGAAAGGGCATTAAAGGTTTGTAGAAATCTACAACCAGATGTTATTATAGCACTTGGTGGAGGCTCCTCTATAGACGCAGCCAAGATGGTTTGGATGATGTACGAACAACCAGATATAAAATTTGAAGATGTTGCTATGAGATTTTTAGATATAAGAAAAAGAGCTTATATGATGCCAGAACTTGGAAAAGTTGCTGACTTAGTTTGTATTCCTACAACATCTGGTACTGGTTCAGAAGTTACACCATTCACTATTATAACTGATGAAAAAACGCAAAATAAATACGCTATAGCAGATTATGCATTTACACCTACTATGGCAATAGTTGATCCAGATTTAGCTACGACTATGCCTAGAGGTTTGGCCGCTGCTTCCGGTGTAGATGCATTAGTACATTCACTTGAAGCATATGTATCAACTATGGCTTCACCATTTACTGATGGATTGGCAATTCAAGCAATAAAAATGATATTTGAAAATTTAGAAAAATCAGTTAATGACGGAGATATAGGTGCGAAAGAGCAAATACATTATGCTGCTAATATAGCTGGCATGGCATTCTCAAATGCATTTTTAGGTATATGTCATTCTATGGCTCATAAACTTGGTGCTAAATTCCATATTCCTCATGGTATAGCAAATGCGTATTGTTTATCACAAGTTATAAGGTTTAATAGTAGTACAAAACCAACAAAACAGGCTGCTTTTGCTCAATATAAGTATCCTTTTGCCTGTAAGAAATACGCACAAGTGGCTGATTTTATGGATTTTGGTGGCAAAAACACTATTGAAAAAATTAATAATCTTATAAAAGAGATAGAAAGATTAAAAGCATCTATAGGAATAGCTCCGTCTATAAAAGCAGAAAAAAAGAATAATTTTACAGAAAAAGAGTTTATGAATTCGTTAGATGAAATATCTGAGAAGGCTTTTGATGATCAATGCACGGGTTCAAATCCAAGGTACCCTTTAATATCTGAATTGAGACAGTTATTCGTTTATGCATATAATGGAGTAACTGATTTTGAATTGTAAAATTAATTTTACATTTACAAATATTATATAGCGACTAAAAAAATTCTCCTTTATTTTTTAAATACATAGTAGTGGATAATATAAAGAAAATCTTATCTTTATTCCCAAGTCGTTCAAAAATAAATTTTATATTATTAACAAAATATGTATGTTCTATAAATATTGTTTAGTGTTAAAATTTAAAAACCTTTTTTATCATATTTAGAAATAGCCAATCATCGCAATAAAAAAATGTATATAATATTAAAATTTCTGAATATTTCTTTAATATCTTGACTATTATTATATATAAATTATTATAGTTTTAAATTTTAAAAACAAACAAATATTATGAAAAAAAGATATTTTATTGCACATTTATTATTATTGGTAGCATGTGGTGGTGTTAATTATGATGTTATTGATACAGAAGAAGAAGCGATAGCAATAAATAGAAGAGCCGAAGCCAATCAACCAAAACAAGATAGAGTCTTTTTCAAATTTGACAGTTCAGCATTAAGCGAACAATCAAAGAAAGTACTTGATGAAACAGCTAATTGGTTAAAGAATAACAAGGATATCAATATATTAATTGAAGGTCATTGCGATGAAAGAGGCACAAGAGAATACAATCTAGCACTTGGTCAAAGAAGAGCTGATACCGCTAAAAAATACATTGTTTCAAAAGGTATAGATCCAATAAGAATAAAAACTATAAGCTATGGTAAAGAAAGGCCAGCTGTAGTTGGTAAAGGCGAAGCTATCTGGTCTAAAAATAGAAGATCTGTTATAGTTAAGAGATAATAATTAATCAGTTTTTATTATTATTTTACAGTCCCAAAATGGGACTTTTTTTATGCCACTCCTAAATTTTGGATATAATTTGAGAATAGGTTATATAAAAAAATAATTTGTTTTGGAATATAAAAAAATTGTAAATTATAATACATTTGAAGATGGTGTATTTTTTGGCTATGTTAGTATATTTACTTTTGAAGATTCTTGTGAAGATATAATAATAAATAATGCATTTAAAAATAATATTAAACAAAAAAATATTGTTCCGTTACTTTGGCAACATAAAAAAGATGAAGTTATAGGCATAGTTTATAATTTTAAAGAAGATTATATGGGACTTTATGTTGAAGGACAGATAAACTCTAAAAAATATAATAAAATTTATTATTTTATCAAAAATAATATGATTAATGGATTAAGTATAGGCTACATTACAAATGATTTTGTGTTTGATAAAAATGGTAGAAGAATAATTAAATCTCTAGATTTGATCGAAATTAGTGTCGTTTTATCGCCAGCTAATAAATTTGCAAATATAATCTATTGTAAATAATGAATTATTTATGATAAGGATGATTATTATTTATAGTATACACTCTATATAATTGTTCCATTAGCATTACCCTAACCATTAAATGTGGATATACCATCCTGCCAAGCGATAATATGAAATCAGCTTGTTTTAAGACATTATTAGATAAACCATTTGCACCACCTATAATAAAGTCTATATCATTTCCATAATTCATATATCTATTGATAATATCAGCAAATTCATTTGTTGTAATTATTTTTCCTCTTTCATCAAGTACTATAACTTTATTATTTTCATTTATCTTTTTTAAAATTTCTGCTCCTTCATATTCTTTTTGCTCCTCTATATTAGTAGATACCGTATGTCCTTTTATCTCTGTTAACTTTATATCAAAATTGACTCTTTTTCTGTACTCGTTATACAAAATCGAGTATGGATCAGATCTTTTAAATTTACCAAAAGATATTATGTTAATTTTCATATTTATATTTTGATTTTTAAATCAATTATACTACTATAAGTGATAGTTTAGCTTTTCAACAAGAAATATCAATGTTGTAAGTAAATAAATATATTATGTATAATATTGTAAGAAGGCGATAGACTATGACAAAAGATAATTTGGATACACAAAATAAAAACGACACGAAAGATAATGACCAAAACACTTGGATCGAAGTTATAGAATCCTTAAGAAGGCTTGAACGTGCTAAAAGTAGTCCAAATCAACAAGTGAGTCGTATTATGGATAATGATGAAAATAATTGCAAAAAGAATAAAAAGAATTTAGAGGGGTTAAGTATATGAATATAGTGATTTTATTAGTTGTAGTAATTTCTGTATATAAATTATTGTTTAGTAATTTTGGATTAATGTCAGATGAAGAAAAAAGAAAACAAAATGATATAGCAAATGATTTTATAAAAAATGTTACAAATACTGGCTTTAATGATACTGATAAAAATGAGAAAAAAGTAGTAATCTTTGGAAATATTGAAGAGTATAACAAAATTTATAAAAATTATATAAATAGAGTAAACAAACAAAAAGATCCAGCTAAAAAAGTAGATTTTGATGAAACTAAGTTTATGAAATCTGCAGAAAAAGCTATTAGTATGATAATGGACGCTTTTTCCGAAAAAAGATTAGATGTTCTTGAGAAAATGTTAGTAAAAGAATTATTCCAAATCTTTAAGAATAAAATAGAAAATAGTAATGACTTAATATATAAAGTTGTTGTAATATCGGTTATAGATAAATCTATAGAATCAAAAATCATTAACAAAAAAAATAAAACTGTAGCTCTTAAAGTTACAACGGAACAAATAAACTATATAGAGAATACTCAAGGTGAGCTAATCAGTGGTTCTAAAGATAAAGTAATTAAAATTACAGAACTTTGGACATTCACTCAAGGACAAATAAAGGATTCACAAGAATATGTTTGGCTGTTAAAATCAATTAATAATGTATAGAATTTGTAAATATCTTATAATATTTGTAGCTGTATATTTAGTTGAAAGAACAGGTATTTCATATTCTAAAAATAATTATAAAATAGAAGTGGTTCTTGATGCTAAATCAAAACTTAAAAAAGTTAGTTTCAATCAGTTAGATGATTGGAATAAAGAAGACTTTAAGATGACTTTGAAATTATTTTTATTATCTTGCGAAAGATTTTCAAAATTTAGTGAAGACAAAAAAATATTACCACAAATAAATAAAAACATAACTAGGAAGGATTTAAATGGTATATGTAAAATAGCAAAAACCATAAAAGAATATGAAAGTAAACATATAAAAGTATTTTTTGAAAAATTTTTTATACCTTATGAAGTTATTTCAGATAAGTCATTATTCACTGGGTATTATATACCTATTATCAAAGCCAAAAAAAGTAAAGATATGACTTTTAAGTATCCAATATATAAAAGGCCGCCAGATTTAACAGATAACAAATACTATACTAGAAGGCAGATAAATTTTGGCGCTTTAAATAATAAAAATTTAGAAATTTTTTACACTAATGATGCTATAGAATTATTTTTCTTACATATACAAGGTTCTGGTATAGTAAGACTTATCGATGAAAACAAAACTGTATACATAGGTTATGATGGGAAAAATAACCATAAATATTCGTCGTTATGGAACCACATCAGCAATAAAGGATTAATTGATAAGAATACAAAAAGGAATACTAAAACAATAAAATACACATTAAGAAATAGTAAAAATAACATTAATGAAATCCTAAATATAAACGATTCCTATATATTTTTCAAAATATTAAAAGAAAATATAGTAAAAGGTTCTTTTGGAACAGAATTAATACCTCAAAGAACAATGGCTATAGATAAAAATTACATACCATTAGGTTTTCTTTTATGGGTAGATACAGTACATAACTTAGAACATAAAAATATTAGTTTTAAAAAAGCTGTTCTTGCTAATGATGTTGGTTCTGCTATAAATGGAGCTATCCGTGGCGATATATTTTTTGGTTATGGTTCTGATGGTGAAAATAATGCAAGTTATCAATACTCAGAAGGAAAATATTATTTATTAATCCCTAAGAAAATAGCTAAGAAACTGTAATGACTAACGATTGGGAAAAAGAGATTTTTAATTGTAAAAAATTAAAAAGTAATAGAATCAGTAGAGAAATAGATTTTAATCATAAAATACAACCATGTATTAATGTTAACAATAATCTGGAATACAAACATGAAACTTATTATAATACTGAATATATAAAACCGTTAGCTAAAAATGAAACTTTTGGTATAAACAGGAGAACAGATAAAAAATTAAGAAATGGTCAACTAAAAATAGATATGACTGTTGATTTTCATGGTATGACCTTAGAAGAAGCTTTTAAACAACTATTACACCAGTTAAATTTATCCTATGAAAATAAATTAAGATGCATACTTCTTATAACCGGTAAAGGAAAAAATACCAAACCTAGTAGAGAAAGTATAAAAGGAAATATTGAAAAATGGTTAAAGCATCAAGAAATATCTAGTAAAATAATAAAATATGTAGATGCAACTAATAAACATGGTGGAACTGGTACTATATATGTTCTTCTAAAAAGAAACAAAGTATATAAAATTTAGTCTCTCCATTTTATTTTACTTAAATCAACATTGTTTTCCATCATTTCCCAAAGTGGACTCATATTTCTTAATCTTGGAACTTCTTCATTGACTCTTTTAATGAAATAATCTACTTCTTCTTCTGTTGTAAATCTACCTATTCCAACTCTTATTGATGAATGTGCCATTTCTTGTTTTGTACCTATCGCTTCTATAACATATGAAGGTTCTAAATCTGATGAAGAACAAGCTGATCCTGATGATAGAGCTACGTTATTTATCGCCATCATTAGCGATTCTCCTTCAATACCAGCAAAACTAAAATTTAAACATCCAGGCCATCTATTGTTTCTATCGCCATTTAAATAAACTTTATCTAATCTGAGCAAGCTATTAATCATTTTATTAGCTAACTTTGTTATCCTTTTTCTATCAAATTGCATTTCATTTTTAGCTAACTCAGCTGCTTTACCGATACCAACTATAAGAGGCACAGCTAAAGTACCAGATCTTAATCCTCTTTCCTGTCCACCTCCATGTATTTGTGCTTCCATTTTAACTCTTGGTTTTCTTCTTACATACAAAGCACCAATACCTTTAGGGCCATAAATTTTATGGCCGGATATACTCATTAAATCTATATTCATTTCATCAACATCTAATGGTATTTTACCAAAAGCTTGCGCACAATCAGTATGAAAATATACTTTCTTTTCTCTACAGATTTCTCCTATTTGTTTTAGTGGTTGTATAACTCCGATTTCGTTATTTACTCCCATAACAGAAACCATAATCGTTTTTTCCGTTATGGATTCACGCAATTTATTTAAATCTATTATACCATTATTCTCGACGTCTAAAAATGTAACATTAAAATTATCTTTTATTTGTAAATATTTGCATGTTTCAATAACACATTTGTGTTCAGTTTTTACAGTTACTATATGGTCTTTTATTTTGTTTCTGTTAAAACGCATAACACCCTTTATAGCAAGATTATTTGACTCAGTAGCTCCAGATGTAAAAATTATATCTTTAGATTCTGCACCTATAAGGTCTGCAATTTTTTGTCTTGCATTTTCAACATATTTTTCAGCTTCCCAACCAAATATATGTGATTTTGATCCGGCATTTCCAAATTCACTTGTCATGGTAGTCATCATTTCGTCTAGAACTCTTCTATCCATCGGCGATGTAGCTTGATAATCAAAATATATTCTTTTTTTGTCCATAAAAGCACCTTTTAAATACTATTTAGTAGTAAATATAAAGTAACCTAAATAAAAAATTTATGCAATAAATATAAAAAAATATAAACTTTACATTCAAAAACACCAATGTAGTATTACAAAAAATAACTGAAAAACAATGTTAAAATATAAAAATTTTACAATAATAATATCATCTCCTTCAGGAGCTGGAAAGTCAACTGTAGTTAAAAAAATAAGAGAATGGGACAAAAAGATAGGTTTCTCGATTTCAGCAACAACAAGAGAACCACGACCAGGAGAAGTTAATGGAGTAAATTATCACTTTTTCTCACTAGAAGAATTCAAAAAAAGAATATATAATGAAGAATTTTTAGAATATGCGCAAGTATTTGACAATTTCTATGGAACTTTAAGAACAGGAATTGAAGCTAAATTCAAAGAAGATTGCGATGTTATGATGGACATAGACTGGCAAGGTGCTCAACAAATGTCTGAAAAATTAGATAAAAATAGACTACTAAAAATATTTATATTGCCACCATCTTTGAAAGAATTGGAAAATAGGTTAAAGTCAAGAGCACAAGACAGTTTAGATGTTATTAAAAAAAGATTAGCAAAAGCTAAAGATGAAATAAATCATTGTTTTAGTTATGATTATGTAATAGTAAATGACAATTTAGATAAAACAGTAGAAGAAGTTAAATCAATAATAACTACAAAACGGATAGCTAACACAATTAAAGAGGAACTTACAAATTTTGTAAAGAATATCTAATTAAATTTTGGAAGATTTTATATTTATTGGATTATTATCATTTGTATGGAATTGCTTATCACACAAATCTTTATAAACACCATTTAAAGCTAATAGTTTGTTATGATTACCTTCCTCTACTAGATTACCACCTTGTAAAACGAATATATTGTCACAATTTATTATTGTTGGCAATCGATGGGCTATAATAATAGTTGTCTTTCCTTCCATTAATATTTTTAATGACTTTTGTATTAAGTCTTCAGAAACTGGGTCTAGAGCACTCGTAGCTTCATCTAATAGTAGTATTGGTGTATTTTTAAGCAAAGCTCTTGCTATAGATATTCTTTGTTTTTGGCCACCTGATAAAAGGGCTCCATCATGTCCTATAATAGTATCGTATCCTTTTTCCATATTTCTGGCAAATTCATCAACATTAGCCATCTTTGCTGCATTTATAACTTCTTCAATTGTAGCTTTAGGTTTTGTATATCTAATATTCTCAAATATAGTTGTATTAAATAATTTAACATCTTGCCCAACAACTGAAATATTATCCCTTAGTGATTTAAAACTAAGATTCTTTATATCTATTTCATCAATAAGAATACTACCTTTTGTAGTATCATAAAATCTCATTATAAGGTTAAATATTGTGGTTTTACCACTACCAGAATGACCAACAAGAGCGTAAGAATTGCCAGATTTCATCTCAATATTTATATTCGATAATGCTGGTCTCTCTTCTAATTCAATTTTTTCCTTTTCTGTAATAATATTCTTTAAGTAATCATTATGTGGGTAATAAAAACTAACGTCATTAAATTTTATATTACCTTTAACATCTGATAGAACTATAGGATTATCAATCTCTTTTACTGTATTTTCTTGGTCTAATAAAATAAAATATCTTTTAGCACAAACTACAGCCTGTTGTAATTTTATATTTAGTCCAGTAAAAGATTTTATTGGTTTATAAACAGAAAACATTGCTGTAACAAACGTAAAAAAATCGCCGGTAGATATTGTACCATTTATTATTGAATTGCCACTATAAAGTATAACTAAGGCCAGGGCTATAGTTCCTGTCATTTCCATCATAGGTGATGTTATCAAAGATTTTCTAGCTATATCAACTGATGTTCTATAGGCATTTGCAAATATTTTATGTGTTTTTCTTGCTTCGTCTAGCTCTTTATTGTTAGATTTTATAACTTTTATATTTGAAAAAGATTCTGATATTGAGGAAGATATATCTACAGTTTTTTCTCTACTTTCGTTTGCTAAAGATCTTATTTTTTTACCTAATTTTATTATTGGTATACCTGTAACTGGAAAAGCTATTAAAGCAATTAAAGATAACCTGAAATTTTGATAAATCATTACAAAAAGAAGTGATATAATTGTCATAAATTGCAATATAAATCCATTTAAAAATATCTCTATTATTTCATTTATACCATGTGCATCACCAAGATAACCACTAATTCTTGTTGGAGATTGCTTCTGAAAAAAGTTTATATCTTTATAAAGTAATCTAGAAAAAAGTTTTTCTTGTAAATTCATAGATATTCTACTCATGGTAGTACTCATCATTAAACCCTGTAAATAAGTAGCTAGACAACAAGCTATAGCTACGATTATAAGTTGTACTGGAATCATATAAAGTGCTACCAAATTTTTACTAATAAAGACTTTATCAATGGCTGGTTTTATAAGATATGCTCGATAAGCAACAGAACCAACAGATACCAACATAAAGCATATTGCAAGTAGAAACCTGAATTTATATGGATTTACGTAATTTTTGATTATTCTTAACAAAATATCTTTAGTTGAATTATAATCAAAATTTATAGGTTTCTTATTTTTGTTTTCCATATCAAAATAATACAAAATAATGGCGACCTCTGTACCTACAAAAGCCGCCAAATAACTAAAAAAATTAACAAAATTATTTGAGAACAGTAATATCTATATTCTCAACATTTTTAGTACTATAATTTTTTATAAATTCTTTTGTTAAAGCTGCTTTTATTGTATCTTTAGCTTTATCAAACTCAGGCACAACGGCATCTTTTTCTTCTCTTTTAATAACTACATGCCAACCAAACTGAGTTTTAAATGGCTCTGATATTCTATTTAATGGAAGCTTCTTTAATGTATCGTCAAACTCTTTTACTGTTTGTCCTTCTATAACAACCATTTCACCACCATTATCTTTACTGCTATCTATAGAATACTCCTTAGCTACATCAGAAAACTTTCTTTCTTTAAGATCGTTAACAACTTTTTTTATATCTTCTTCTTTTTCAACTAAAATATGACTAACTCTATATTCCTTTTTACCTTCAAGAGCCTTTGATAATTCATCATATTTGGATTTAATATCGCCATCATATATATTTTTAGCTATTAAATCTTGGATATACATTTCTTTTAAAAGATTATCTTTAACCTCAACCAACCTTTCTTTAAATTCGTCAGATGTGGTTATTTTGCTCTTTTTTGCTTCTTCTAATATGAGTCTGTTGTTTATAATATCACTAATAATTAACTTTTTTTCTTCAGTTTTTAGATCTTCATAAACAAGAGTTTGACCAAAACTTTTCTTTAATGTTTCAAGATAGGTTTGAACATCCTTTTCTGTTACATTTCCCTTTTTTGATGTGGCCACTACACCACTCTCAACTAACTGTTTTTTCTTTCTCATATTTGAAAATATGAATATTCCACTAATTAGTACCAAGGCTAAAACAATATAAATTGTCCACTTATTTTTCATATGATTTCCGATAAAAAATTAATTAATAATTATTATATAATATAATAATATTAAAAAATTTCAAGTCAATTAAAAGATATTTTTAAAAAGACAGATTTTATAAAATTTTGTACCTTGCATTTTATATTATCAACCTTGACATTATCCAGCATTACTATATAATTAGTTCTAATTATTTTACAATTTTTATGGGTAATTTATTTTACGAAAAAGAAAAAAAATGGTATGTATATTTTTATGTGTTCATACCGTTAGCAGTATTTTTATTTTTTTATAAAGCAAAATTTAAATTAAACTTAGATATTATGAAAAAAGATGAAAAAACTATAAAAGATCAACCGTTATGGGATTTGAGTGATTTATATAATGGTATAAATGATAAAAGCTTAGAAATTGACCTAAAAGAAATAACCGACAGAATAGAACATTTCAATAAAAAATATATTAATAAAATTAAAAAATTAACTGGTTATGAGCTTTATAAATTGTTGGCTGAGTATGAGAAAATCTGCGAATTAATGGGAAAAATTGGATCATTTGCATATTTAAAATATGCAGAAAACTTGTCAATTGAAGAAAATGTTATTTTTTTTCAAAAAATATCAGAACGACTGACTAATTTATCATCCAAGTTAATATTTATTAATGTAGAAATAAATGAGCTTAGTGATAATGAAATAAATAAAAAGTTAAATGATAGTTCCAATCTCAAAAACAACTACAAAACATATATAGAAAATTTAAGGGTTTTTAGAAAACACCAACTATCAAATGACTTAGAAAAGTTAATGAATGATAAAAGTACCACAAGTAGAGATGCTTGGTCTAGACTTTTTGATGAAACAATAGATAATATGAAGTTTAGATTTGAAGGCAAAGACCTTAATGTTGCTCAAATAACTGAAATAATAAATTCAAAAGACGAATTAAAAAGAATAAAGGCTGGTAAAGTACTTGGGGATAAATTGGGTGAAAATATAAGAATATTTGCATATATAACTAATATTTTAGCAAAAGATAAAAACATATCAGACCAATGGAGACATTATGAAACTCCAATGTCAGCAAGAAATTTAAGTAATTATATTGAAGATAATGTTGTTGAAAATTTATATAATTCTGTTCAAAAGAACTATGAAAATATTTCGCATAGATATTATAAACTTAAGGCAAAAATGCTTGGAAAGGAAAAACTACTACACACAGATAGGAACGCTCCAACAAAATTTGATGACAATAGAAAATATACTTGGAATGAAGCGGTTGAAATAGTTATTAAAGCTTATTCTGCATTTTCTCCGAAAATGGCAGAAATTGCTAAAGAATTCTTTGATAATAATTGGATTGATGTACCAACAAGACATGGAAAAAGAGGAGGGGCTTTTGCACATCCTACAGTACCAAGTGTACATCCATACTTATTATTAAATTTTCAAGGGAAAACAAGGGATATTATGACTTTAGCGCATGAATTAGGACATGGTATACATATGTATATGGCTAGATCAAATGGTTATTTTATGTCTGATACACCATTAACACTAGCTGAAACAGCTTCAATATTTGGAGAGCAACTTGTATTTAGATATTTATTAGATAATGAAACAGACATAAATAAGAAAATAGCTATTATAACAAATAAAATAGAAGATATGATTAATTCTATAATTAGACAAATAGCGTTTTTAGAATTTGAAAAAATAGTACATGAAGAAAGAAAATCAGGAGAAATAACAGTTGATAGACTGAATCAGATATGGTTAGAGGTACAAAAGAAAAGTCTAGGTGATATTTTTGATTTTAGTGATGAATATAAGTATTATTGGTCATATATACCTCATTTTATACACTATCCTTTCTATGTTTATTCTTATGCTTTTGGTAATTGTCTAGTGAATTCATTATATTCTAGATATACTGAAAATTTAAATGATTTTGAGAATAAATATATATCACTTTTAAGTGCTGGTGGAAGTAAAAATTATGTTGATTTATTGGAGCCGTTTAATCTCGATCCAAGAGAAGAAGATTTTTGGCAAAATGGCTTAAATCTAGTTATATCACTTATAGATGAGTTGGAAACATTATTAATAAAAACCAATAATAATTAAAATATTATAAAAAAATATAATAACAAATAAATGAAATTTATTCAGTTTAGTTGTTTTTATCAAAATTTATTTAGTTACTATTATAAAATTTTCGTTTTTTATAAATAACTATTATTATGTCATTATACAAATATAAAATAAACACTACAATAACAAAACCAGAATTTGATATAAATAGTTCAGTTTGGGTATCAGCCTCAGCCGGTTCAGGAAAAACTACAATACTTACCAATAGATTACTAAATATGATCTTAAATGACGTTGATATATCGAAAATCGTATGTTTGACTTACACAAAAACAGCAGCAAGAGAAATGAAAGAAAGAATCTACAATTCTTTAAGTAAATGGGTAACAATACAAAATAATGAACTAGAAGTAGAACTTAAAAATATCTCAAATATAAACATAACAAAAGAACAAATAAAAAAAGCAAAAACGTTATTTGCGAAAACTATAGATAATATTGATAATCTAAAAATATTTACTATACATTCCTTTTGTCAACAAATATTAAGTAAATTCCCAATAGAGGCTGGTATTACACCAAATTTTGAAGTTATAGATGAATATCAATCAAAAGAACTCATATCAGAAGCTATAGATAATATATTAAGTTACGCTAAAAATGACAGCCATTTTTACGAGTCAGTAAATTTAATAATTAAAGAAAAAAATGAAGATGATTTCTATGACTTTATTAACTATTTGGTTTCAAAACGAAAAAATTTTGAATTAATAGGAAACGATATAAATTATATAAATAATTTAAAAAAATTACTTAATATACAATTCGAAACTAAAGAACAGTTAGTAAAAGATTTTCTAGAATACAATTTTGACTCAATACTTGATGTTTGCGACAATATTCCAAAATCAAAAATGACCAAAACTAATATAAAAAATATAGAAAAAATAAAAGAAAATATTAAAAAAATTAAAGATAATAGATATAAAGATAATATTGAGAAATTATCTTTAATAATTGATGATTATATAAAAATCTTTTTAACAGAAAAAAATAGTAAGAGAGTTAATTTTATTTATAATTTAAACCAAGAACAAGATAGATGTTATTTATTTCAACAAAATTTAATTAATACTAAATGTTACAATTTAACATTATCATCAATAGAGATTATTTTTAAAATAATTGATAATTATAAACATTTAAAAGAAAAAAAAGGCGTTTTAGATTTTAATGATCTTATTATTAAAACAACACAACTATTAAAAAATCCTAACCATTCTGATTGGATAAACTATAAACTTGACAGTGGCATAGAACATATTCTAATTGACGAAGCACAAGACACATCAGTTTTGCAATGGGAAATAATACAATGCCTAACCAGAGACTTTTTTAGTGGAGTGAACAATCACAATAATCCAAGAAGTATTTTTGCTGTTGGAGACGAAAAACAGTCAATATATAGTTTTCAGGACGCTAGTCCAGAAATGTTTGAAAAAATGCATAATTTCTATAAAGAAATAGTAGAAGATAGCAGAAATAATTTTGTAAAAATTGGCCTTAAAAAGTCTTTTAGATCTTTAAAAACAATTTTAGACTTTGTTGATACTGTATTTATCGGATACGAAAATAGTATATCAAAACTAGATAACAAGATAAAACATAATGAAACACGCGAAGGAATAGGTTTAGTTGAATTATGGCCTTTGATAGATGTTACAAAAACTGAAGAAAAAAAAGAATGGAAAATAAATTTTAATTCAGATGAAGAAACTAGAAAACAAGAACTATTAGCAAAGTATATTTCGGATAAAATAGAAGAATTATTAGAATCTAACAGAGCTATAATCGATAAAGAAGGTAAAAAAAGAAAAATAAAATGCAAAGATATAATGATCTTAGTAAAAAATAGAAATAAAATATTCTTATCCTATCTAATAAAAGATCTAAATAGAAAAAACATAACTAATTCTGGATTGGATAAAGTGAATATGTTTGATGAAATAATTATAAAAGATATTATATCTCTTTTAACATTTATCTTATTTAAAGATGATGATTTAAATTTGGCTAATATAGTAAAATCACCAATATTATCACTAACAGAAGAAGATTTATATAAAATATGTAGATATAGATCCGATAACAACATAAATTTGTTATCATCGTTAGAAAAGTTATACCCTAACAAATATAAACTACTAAACTCAATAATAGAAAAAAATAAAACACTAAATATTTATGATTTATGCTTTTATATTTTGATAAAATGTGATATTAAAAAAAATATTGTATCTAGATATGGAACAGATAGTGTAGAAATTATAAATAAATTTTTGGACTTTGTATATAGATATGAAAATAAAAATAACTGTTCTTTATTATCTTTTATAAATTTCGTTATAAATAATACAGATGAGATAAAAAAGGACTTTGAAACATCTAATAATCAAGTTAAAATAATGACTATTCATGCTTCAAAAGGCTTACAATCTCCAATAGTTTTTATAGTAGATGCAAATACTACGGCTGATAATAGAAAAGAAGAAATTATATGGTGTAAAAATAACAATTATATGAGTACTGAATATATAAATATACCATGTTATAAAACATCAGAGGAATCTGAAATAATAAAAAATATTAAAAATAATAATTTAGTTAATATCTTCAATGAAGATTTGAGGTTATTTTATGTGGCTTTAACTAGAGCAGAAAACGAATTATATATTTGTGGTCTTGGAAAAAAAAGCAACAAGAAGTCCTGGTATAGTATCTCAGAAGAAGCAATGAACCACCTTAATTGTAAAAAAAGTGTTTTTGAATTTGATAATAACCTAG
>CASFUN010000020.1 GCA_949298005.1 uncultured Alphaproteobacteria bacterium
AATGAAATAATGGCAAATATCGGTAGGTTTGGCTCTTACGTATCATATAATAAAAAGTTCTATTCTTTAAAAAATGATTATGTGTTTACAATTTCTTGTGATAGGGCTATTGAGATTATTAAAAATTCTAAAAATAAATCTAATAATTAGATGACATTGCTTCTATTTTTCTTATATAGAAATTATTGACAACGTTCCATACCTAAATACCATAAGACAATGCATATTTTGATTATTTTATATTATGACAGAATTTAAATTAGAAATTAAAAAAGATTTACTAGATTTTGACAAAAATGGTCTAGCAAGACGCGGAATTTTACATACAGCACATGGAGATATAAATACTCCAGCCTTTATGCCAGTTGCAACCATAGCTGCTATGAAAGCTATGCATTTTAATCAATTAAAAAAATGTGGTGCAGAAATAATACTATCAAACACATATCATTTGATGTTGCAAGATAGATATAAAATAATCGCTGAAATGGGAGGGTTACACCAATTTATGAATTGGCAAAAACCAATCTTAACAGATTGTGGTGGATTTCAAGCTATGTCACTGAGTAAATTAAATAAAATAAAAGAAAATGGAGTTTATTTTTCATGCCATCTAAGTGGTAAGAAATATAATCTAACACCAGAATTTTCAATGGAAATACAAAAAATGTTGGATACCACAATAACTATGGCATTAGATGAGTGTGTCAGACAACCAGCTGACTATAAATATACAAAAAAAGCTATGGAAAGGTCATTAAGATGGGCAAAAAGAAGTAAAGATGCTTTTATTCAAAGACCAGGTTGTGCCTTGTATGGTATAGTTCAAGGTGGAGCTGATAAAGAATTACGCGAAAAATCCATAAGTGGTTTAAAGGAAATAGACTTTGATGGCTATGCTATAGGTGGCGATTTATCAATAAATGATGGGTGGAAGCTTATGTTTAGTGTTTTAGACTATCTAACGCCTTGGATGCCGAACAATAAACCAAGATACCTTATGGGTGTTGGAAAACCTATAGATATAGTTGGCTCCGTCCTTAGAGGTGTAGATCAATTTGATTGTGTTTTACCTGCCAGAAGTGGCAGAAATGGTCAAGCATTTATTAGAGATGGTACAATAAATATAAGAAATTCAAAATATACATATGATAAAGAGCCACTTGATAGGAAATGCGGTTGTACGGCTTGTCAACAGCATACAAGGGCTTATATTCACCATCTTTTTAAGGCGGATGAGATACTGGGTGCTATGCTTCTTACGGAACATAATATCATGTACTATCAGGATCTTATGCGAGGTATAAGAAAACATATAGAAAATAAAAGCTATAGGGAATTTGTTGGTGAATTTATGAAGGATGGGGCGGTTGAACTATATTAGTAGAACTAAAATATATTATATAAATCTCTTATTTGTTCTTTAATCTTTGTTGTCGATATATTCTGTGTATATGGTAGATACATAATTCTAACACCAATTTCAGCAAACTCTTTTTCGTATCTATTCCATTTCTCAGTACCTTTCCAATCATCTCCAACAAAAGTTATATCAAACTTATATTTGTTATAACTCCACATTTTATCATTCATAATTTCCACTGTTTCCTCAACTACTGCTTCATCCGTATATTTTATAGATTCTATTATCCTTCGTCTTTCTTCTGTACAAATAATTGGATATCTATTTTTATAGGAAAAACATACATCATCTGCCACCACTCCAACTATTAAATAGTCGCAATATCTTTTAGCTCTTTCTAATAAATTAAGGTGACCTACATGAAATAAATCAAAAACACCTGATACATATCCTACGACTTTTTTGTTATGCTTCATATTCCTATAACCTTCTTTAAATAATTAATAATATTATCAGAAGCATTAGATTCACACAGTTTAAGATTTTCTAATACCTCTATACGTTCGTTTTTCTTTGGGTCTTTATCTTCAATAAGAACCATATTTAGATATTTTTGCAATTCTTTATTATTATAAACAGCATAGTAATGATCTATTATCTGTTTACTCATAATATCATATTCTTCAGCATTTTTTGATCTTAGATGTATGACTGGTTGTCTTGTCGGAAAAAATTCTGTTAAAAATGATATACTATCGGTTATCATACATCTAGCTTGCTTAAATATATCAAAATAATTGCCATCCGTATGAATCACACCAATTTTAGCCCATTCATTATAATAATCTTCAATTTCATCTTTTTTTATTATACCATCTTGCACAACCGCGTATTTAAATCTTGGATGTGGTTTGAAAATCCAAGAAAACTTAGGGTGATTTTTAGCAAATTCTAGTATCTCTAATCCATTTTTGTCAAAAGTAGCACAATGTGGATTATTTCCTTTAAAAGAATGGTGTGGTGCATATATTACATATTTTACTTCTGTATTTCCTTTATATTTATAATAAACATCTAATTTTGGGTGACCAGTAACTATAACATTATCCAAATTTTTACTAAAATATTTTATATAATTGCTCTTCGATTTATCATCTATGACAAAATTTGCAAATAGATTCTTATAAAAATCTTCGCCTCTTCTTATCGCATCAAAAGATTGGCATATACCATAATGCACATGACAAGTCAATGCAAATTTCGACACATTATCTATTTTATATTTATTATTTAAATCCCAGTGTTGTTGGTAAAATAATATATCTATATCAAATTTATTAAGATCAATTGGAATATGATTGTTATATACTAACTCTACAATCATATTTTGATCTTTAAAGAAATTATAAGTATTTTCTATCTTTTCAGAATATATATTTGTTACTAAAACTAATATTTCAAAGTATTCATTATTTTTAAGTTTATCATACAAATCTTGGTAGACCCATTTTGCCTTTTGATTTACTAAAAAACCAATTCTAATTTTTTTATTTTTACTGATTTTATTTTTTATTCTTTCTAAGACTAATTGATAATTGTTCTGAATGCTTAATTCTAATTTTTTATTTTTTATATTGGAATTTATTTTCAACAAAGGAATAAAACAAAATAATTTTATGTATGTTTTTTTGGCTTTCTTTATTGTTTTTATAAAAGGAATTGAAAGTATGTAAAATTTC
>CASFUN010000021.1 GCA_949298005.1 uncultured Alphaproteobacteria bacterium
CCCCTATTTAATAGAAGTATTCAAAGATTTCTACAAAATTCTCATAAGGATAATGATGCACTTATTTTTTTCCAAGAATCTATTAGAAATGATCCAAGTCTTATTTATAAATTTTCAACTACTACTGACAGTATAAATCATGTTTATGAATCCATAGATAGTAGTAAAAACTTTTCTGGAAATTTTATTTGTAATTTTCCTGGTGCTATAAATAAAGATGGTGAAATAAGTTATGGAGAAGGAAGATGCCAACCCAATATATTATCCGAAATTTTATTTGCTCTAAATTATAATAAAATTCCAGAAGATAATAAGGCAGATATAGTGCAATTACTATGTTCTACACTTGATTCTTTGTGTGCTCACACTGAATCTTCAAAACAATCAAATAATTCAGAGGAGCTACAAAAAATAAATTATTTACTTAATTGTCCTATTAAAGATCCTATTACTATGGAGTTTTTTACACCTATGGATTTAATAAATAAAGTTGTAGAGTCTGAAAAAGAAATTCTTAAACAACGACAAGAAGACCTTTTAAGTTACGTAAAACAATTAAGGGTTGAACCAGTTTGTCTACAAACTATGGTTGAAGTGAGGAATTCAATAGAATTTAAGAAAGCTGTGGCAAAAAAACAGAGAGAGGCTAAATCAAGAGAAAAGCCGATCGATTTGAATGCAGATGGCTATATGGAACGTATTTTTCTATCAAAAGAAGAAAAGGAAGAACAAAAAAGGTTAAGAAATCAAGTAGAATCAATTCCATTGAATGAACATAGAGCTATGGAAAAAATATTTACACCGGAAGTTTTGGCAACTGAAAAACGGGATGTAGAAGAAATTAAAAGAGGCAATAAAGAAATCAAAAAATTACAAGAGGAGCTTAGTATAGCTGAAGAAAAAGCAAAGCGTACTATGGCTTATAGTTTTTTAATACTCTGAGTAAATTTTTTCTTAGAAGAGAAACTAAATATAAGACAGAACAACAGAAGTTAGCAGAGAAAAAGCTGAATGAAAAAATGGTTGAGTTATCAAAGCCATTTTTCACTTCTGCTAGCAAAGTGACTGATAAACAAATGACAGACTTAAAATTGTCAAAGCAGCAGGAAAGGCTAGCTACGCTTAATTATGATAGAAATAAAAAGTACTGTTGATATTAGAACTGTTTCTTGAACTTTTATTTAAATGTAATAACTTATTATTTATAATTTAATATATATTGTATATGAATATACAACAGTTAATGCAGCAAGCGCAAAAAATGCATAAGCAATTGCAAGACAATCAAGAAAAACTTAAAAGTACTGAATTTATAGGTACAGCTGGTAGTGGTAATGTTGAGGTTAAAATGTCTGGAGATTATAATACAAAATCAATTAATATAAAACCTGAAATTGTCGATCCTGAAGATATTGAAATGTTGGAGGATCTTATAGTTACAGCCTATAATAATTGTAAAGAAAAAATAGATGCTAGTGTTAAAGATAGTTTAGGTGGTATGCCTGGTAATATTGGTAGTGCTTTAAATTCATTTATGTAATTTGTTAGGAACAAAATGAGAAAAAAAAATAAAAATAGTCTTTTGTCGTGGATAATTATATTGTTAGTTATTTATGCAGCAACTGATTTTTTTGATCAATCAATAGGAAGTAATTATGAAAAGATGATATTTTCTGACTTTGTTGATAGAATTCAAAATAATGAAATCAAAAGTGTTGAAATTGCTGGTGGTAATGTAAAAGGTGAGCTGAAAAATGGTAATAAATTCTCAACATATATAAATTATGGTGTGGATTATGCTGGAGTAATTAAGGATATGAAATCAAATGGTGTTGCAATAAAAATTGACCCACCATCTAGTAAAAAATCGCTTATAACTGATTTTATAGTTAGTTGGCTTCCATTTATAATATTGATATTGTTCTATAGTTCAAAATTTAAAAATTTTACCTCTGGAGAGGGTAGCCCATTCAGTTTTTCTAAATCAAAAGCTAGACTGATGAAAGTTAAAGGTAAAGTGACATTTGCTGATGTTGCTGGTATTGATGAAGCTAAAGGAGAATTAAAGGAGTTGGTAGATTTTCTGAAAGATCCAGATAAGTATACCGAAATAGGAGCAAGAATACCTAGAGGTTGTTTACTTATAGGTCCTCCAGGGACAGGTAAGACCTTATTGGCAAAAGCAATAGCTGGTGAGGCCAATGTACCATTCTATTTTATATCTGGCTCAGATTTTGTTGAGATGTTTGTTGGTGTTGGTGCAAGTAGAGTTAGAGATATGTTTAATGAAGCTAAGAAAAATGCTCCTTGTCTTGTTTTTATAGATGAAATAGATGCTGTAGGAAGACATAGAGGAGTTGGTATGGGTGGTGGAAATGATGAAAGAGAGCAAACTTTAAATCAGTTATTAGTGGAAATGGATGGATTTGATGGTAATGAGGGAGTAATTGTTATAGCAGCTACCAATAGAGAAGATGTATTAGATAAGGCTTTGTTGAGGCCAGGCAGATTTGATAGGCAGATAACAGTTCAATTACCTGATGTTAAGGGTAGGGAAGAGATACTTAAGGTTCACGCTAAAAAAGTAAAAATGGCGCCAAATGTTGATTTAAAATCTATAGCTAAATCTACTCCAGGATTTAGTGGGGCAGAATTAGCAAATATAATAAATGAAGCTGGCTTGTTAGCTGCTAGAAATGATAAAAAAGTTATAACCAATTTTGAAATAGAAGAAGCTAAAGAACGTGTTGTTATGGGAGTAAAGAATGCAAGTAAGGTTAAAAAAGAAGAAGAAACTAAATTAATTGCTTACCATGAAGCCGGGCATGCTTTGGTTACTTTAAATTGTAAAAATACTGATCCTATATATAAAGCTACCATAATATCTAGAGGACATGCTGGTGGTTATGTTTCTAGACTTCCTGAGAATGATAGACACTATACAAATATGACTAAAGCTAGTATACTTGATGATATAGCTATAGCTATGGGTGGTAGATCTGCTGAGAGAATTATTTTTGGGGATGATAAAATTAGTGCAGGTGCTTTGAGTGATATAAAAGCTGCTACATCTTTTGCAAAAAATATGGTTGTTTCTTATGGTATGAATGATAAAGTTGGTCCAGTTTATTGTAGTGATAAACTTATGAATGAAAATGGTTATAGTCATGAAGCAAGTTCAAATGAAATGCTAAATTTGATAGATGAAGAAGTTAAAGCTATAATACTTGATTGTGAAAAGAAGGCGACTGAAATTATCTCAAATAATCAAGATAAGTTGACTATTATAGCAGAAGCTCTTATAAATTATGAAACTTTAACTGGACAAGAAATTAAAGATTTAATTGAAGGCAAAGAAATAAGGAAAGAAGATGAAGAAAATAAAGAAGCAGAATCTAGTTCCTCTTTGCTTGTGAGAATTATAGAGGAAAATAAAAATGAAGAAGTTTAAAATATTATTATTATTTTTTGTAATAATTTTTTTTCTAAAATATCAAAGTTGTCTTGCTAACAATACATTGGAAAACGTGCCATACGATATAGAATTAAATAATATTTTATTGATAGAATTAGAAAAAGGCATAGTCGTTATAGAAATGTATCCTAATGTAGCGCCGTGGCATGTTCAAAGGATAAAGATGTTGGTTAGGGAAGGTTTTTATAATGGTTTGGGATTCCATAGGGTTATAAAAGGGTTTATGGCACAAACTGGTGATCCTACCGGTAAAGGAACAGGTGGAAGTAAATTTGGAAAATTACAAGCTGAGATTAGTGATTTGAAACATGTTAGAGGAACTGTTTCTATGGCTAGAGCTAGTGATATAGATAGTGCAAATAGCCAATTTTTTATAATAACTGGTACATATTTTTCACATTTAGATGGGCAGTATACAATATGGGGAAAGGTGTTGATTGGTATGGATTTGATTGATAATTTAAAATCTTCTACTGATGAAAGTAATGGTATAGTTGAAAATCCAGATAGAATTGTAAAAATGTATCTTGGTCAAGATTTAAATTATAATTATGAAGATGATACGGATGAATTGAAGGAAAATAGAAGAAAGGAACGTATTGAATTAATTAGGAACATTAATGATTTTAAAAAGATAAATGATGAATATAATAAAGACAAACCAAGTGAAGAAAGGAGAAATTTGCTTGACATGATTATTGAATTAAATTCTGAATTAGATTAGGAGAAAAAGATATGAAAAAGAGCATATTCCAAAGAGTAAATGAAATTATAAAAACAAAAACTTTTAAGATAGTTGCGTCTATAATTTTCTTAATAATTATTTTTTATGTGAATTTTGATTTTAAACGTATTAATAAAAATAAAGTATCTGATTTTCTTTCATATGTGTTTAAGAAAAAAGTTTCTGGTAATAAAAATATTACTGATATTATAGATGCTAAGTATGATACTATGGTTTATCAAAAAGAGGAGCAACTTATTGTAAAAAAGAAACTTGTGCCAGATAGTGAAATAAAAAAAGATATTGAAACTGAAGAAACACTTAAAGTTTTAACGAATGTTTTTTTAAAACTAAAAAAAGTAAATGAAAATTATGAACTAAGAGTTAAAAATAAACAAATAAATAAAGTTAGACAAGTTAAGTATGGTGACTATGTTTATTATGCTATGCAAGCCACGTTTTTAGATAAAAATACTGAAAATAATCAGTCTAGATTTTATACATTAGTTGCAAAAGGTGATACCATAAGTGATAAACTTATTGGTAAAAAAGTTGGTCAATCTGTAGAAATTTATCATTATGATATGTATAAAGGTATATCTGAAGAAGATAAAAAGAAGATACGAGATGGATTTAATAAAGCTTTTGAAAATGTTAATAAAAAATATGGCAAAGATGGCAAAAATGTTTTAGATATAGAGAAAATTAAGTATAAAATTACTGTACTTGATTTTATTCCAGAAAAATTAGTTAAAGAACTATTTTTAGAAAAGTAATTTATTAATATTTTAGTTATATTTTATGAGTGATTTTTTAAGAAAACTTGATTCAAATAAGAGTAAGGGTTTAAATTCCTTAGAATGTGAATCTAGATTAAAAAAATTTGGTCTAAATAAATTACCAGATGTTAATAAAGAAAGTATAATTTTAATATTTCTCAAACAATTTTGTGATCCATTGATATATATACTTTTAATCGGTGCGTGTTTTTCAATTTTTTTAAAAGAATATACTGATGGCATATTTATATTTGCTATATTGACTATTAATTCTATAATAGGATGTATACAGGAATATTCTGCAAAAAAATCAGTAGATTCTTTAAAAAAAGTAGTAAAATCAAAAGTTGTTGTAATTAGGGATGGATTAGAAAAAGAAATAGATTCGGAATTTTTAGTTCCTGGTGATATAGTAATTCTGAAGTGTGGTTCGAAAGTTCCAGCTGATATAATATTACTTGATAGCGAAAATTTAGAAGTAAATGAATCTATGTTAACTGGTGAGTCGATGGCAATTGAAAAAAATGAAAATTTTATTCCTAAAGAAGATTGTCAATTACAGGATAAGTTAAATGAATTATTTGCTGGAACTATAATTACAAAAGGTGTTGCAAAAGGTATAATTGTGCATACTGGTAAAGAAACTGAAATTGGAAAAATTGCCGATAAAATAACTCAAAAAACTAGTATTGAAACTCCATTGACTATTAGAATGAAGTCTTTCTCAAAAGTGTTCACAATAATTGTTTGTGTTGCTGTGGCTTTAGTTACAATAATATCAATAGCCAAAGGTGGAAGTATTAAGGATATATTGCTTATGTCAATAAGTCTTGCAGTTAGTTCAATACCTGAAGCATTACCAATAACTATAACTATAGCACTTTCAATAGGTATGTTAAATATGTCAAAAAGGAATGTCGTAGTGAGGAATTTGTCAGCTGTTGAAGCATTAGGTTCTTGCACTGTTATAGCTTCAGATAAAACTGGTACATTAACTCAAAATGAATTAAGAATTGTTGATATATTTGATAATAATTGCGAGAAATTTGTTTTAGAAAATTCGCAAACGCAAAAAACTATTAAAAATTCTAAAGATTGTTTAGATAATTTTACAAATAGATTTATTCTAGTAAGTATTTTTGCTAACGAGGCTGGGAAAGATGGTGATAAATTTTTTGGAGACGCTGTTGATATAGCGTTTTTAAAATATGCCAATAATTTTGGCTATAGTCAAAAACAAATTTTGTCGGATTTTGATAGGAAAAAAATTCTATACTATACATCTGAGTCAAGATGTTCAGCTTCTTTTGTAGAGATAGATGAAAAAATATATGTCTTTGTAAAAGGTGCTCCTGAAACTATAGTTTCTATGTGTTCAAATGTTAATATAGATATTAACAAGAAAATTGGAGAATTATCAGAGGATGGCATGAGGGTTTTAGGCACTGCTTATGGTATTATAGAGAGAAAAGAAAATGATGATGACTATAATTATAGTGATTTAAAAAATTTAAATTTTATAGCCTTAGTTGCAATGTTAGATCCACTTAGAGATGAAGCGAAATTAGCTGTAAAAGAATGTCAAAGTGCTGGCATAAATATAGTTATGATAACTGGCGATAGTCCAAAAACAGCTTTTGCTATAGCAAAAGATTTGGATTTTGTTGATAATATAGAACAAGTTAAGACTGGATCTGATATAAAAAATGCTTTAGCTATTGGTAAGGATAATTTAGACAATTTAACAAATTCTACAAAAGTATATTCTAGAATGGAACCAACACAAAAGCTAGATATTGTTGATTCATTAATAAGAAATAGAAACTTTGTTGCTGTAACTGGTGATGGTGTAAATGATGCGCCAGCATTAAAAAATGCAAATGTTGGTATTGCTATGGGTAAATCTGGTACGGATATAGCTAGAGAGAGTGCAGATATAGTTCTTATGGATGATAATTTTGCTTCAGTAACTCACGCGGTAGAAGAAGGTAGAATTGTTTATAACAATATAAGAAAACTTATTTTTTTCGTTGTATCGTGTAATATTCCTGAAGTTATGATTTATATTTTAACATTGTTGCTTGGATTACCAGTACCATTTAATGCCACACAGTTACTTTGGTTAAATGTTATAACGGAAGGAGTACAAAATATATTTTTGGCTTTTGAGAAAAAAGAGGGTGATGAAATGTCTAGAAAGCCTCGTAGACCAGATGAGGCAATATTTGATAAAATAATGGTTAGACGTTGTATTTGGTCTATATCTGCTATGTGTTTGCTTTATATGATTGTTTATTACTATTGTTTGAGAATCCTAAATATTAATAAATATGAGACTGTTAATCTTTTGATGATGTTGTTTGTCTTTGTACAAAATATGCAAGTTTTTAATAGTAGGTCTGAAAATAAATCGGTATTTAAGCGCGATATTAGTGGAAATAAGAAATTAATTTTTGGTGTTTTTTCTATAACTATTTTGCATATATTTGCATCAGAATATTCTATAACTTCTAAAATATTAAAAATCAATCCGTTGACTCTTAAAGAGATAATTGTTATGTTTTTATTGGCGACTATTATTATTCTGGTAGGTGAGGTTGAGAAGATGACTAGAAAAAAAGCAGTACGGCACGCATAAATTTTTATATATTATATGTTCTTAATTTTTTTAAAATTAAGAAAGTTTTGTATTGTTTTATAGTCTATAACTCACAATATTATGTTAAAATTAGATAATGTATCAATTTCCTTCAATGGAAAGAATGTATTTGAAGATATTAGTTTTATACTGGATGATAAGGAAAAATTAGGTTTAATTGGTAGAAATGGTAGTGGTAAGTCAACTTTACTTAAGATAATATCAGGTCAATTAGAACCATACTCTGGAAATATAGTTAAATCTAAAAATTATAGAATTGGTTATTTGGAACAACATTTAAAATTTACTGAAAGTAATATTGTTGCTGAAGTCTCTAAAGCTTTGCCGGAACATGAGAAGGATAATTTTTGGGATGTTGAAAAGATTTTGCTTGATTTAGATTTTTCTTTGGAAGATTTGACTAAGAATCCAAACGAGTTTTCCGGTGGTTGGCAGATTAGGTTAAACTTAGCAAAATTATTAGTTTCGCAAGCTGATTTACTTTTATTAGATGAACCGACAAATTATTTAGATATTATTTCTATAAGGTGGTTAAAAAGATTTTTGATTAATTGGAACAAAGTATTTATAATAGTTACCCATGATAAAAATTTTCTAAACGATGTTATTACTCATACTTTGATAATACATAGAGGTGTTTCGAGGAAAATTACTGGTAATGTTGATGAAATGTATGAGTAGATAGCAGAAGATGAAGATACTTATGAAAAGACTAGGGTAAATGAGAATAAAAAACGTGCGCAAATACAAAGATATATAGATAGATTTAGATATAAAGCTACACTGGCAAAACAAGTACAATCAAAAATAAAAATACTTGATAAACAAGCTGAAAAAAACAAATTGCAAGATTTAGAAAATCTTGATTTTGATTTTATTTATAAACCAACAATAACTAATAAACCATTTATTGAGACGAGTAGTTTAAAATTTGGATATAGTTCAGATAATATTCTGATTGATGGCTTGTATTTTAAACTTAATAAAAATGACAAAGTTTGTATTATTGGTAAAAATGGAAAAGGTAAATCAACATTACTTAAGTTGTTAAATGGAGAACTAAAACCATTGGCTGGTAATATTGATATAAATCCAAAAGTAGATATTGGCTATTTTGGACAAATGAATATAAATAGGCTCAATCTAGGAAATACTATTGAAGAAGAATTGTGGTCTGTTGATAAACAATTTCCTAGAGGAAAAATTTTATCAACTGCTGGTTGTATGATGTTTTCTGGAGATGATTATAAAAAGAAAATTGGTGTGTTAAGTGGAGGAGAAAAGAGTAGGGTACTTCTTGGTAAAATAATATTAAAACCATGTAATTTGTTATTACTTGATGAACCAACTAATCATCTTGATATGGAAAGTTGTGAAGCTCTCATTGATGCTATGAAAAATTTTGAAGGTGCTAGTATAACTGTTACTCATAATGAAGAATATTTAAATAATATAGCAACTAAATTGGTAGTTTTTGATAATGGTAAAGTTTTTGTTTTTGAGGGTGGATATCAAGATTTCTTGAAAGAAATTGGTTGGAGTAATGAAAATAGTATAGTTACTAGCGAAAATTCTAAATCTAAAAAAGTTTTTGATACTAATACTAGTAATAATGTTTCTAACTTTATGGAGGTTAAAAAGAAGAAAAATAAACTAGAAAATGAAATTTTTGATTTAGAACTGAAAATTGAGGATATGCTCAATAAACAATTATATAATGAGATTTCATCATTACAAAAAAATTTGAATGATAAATATTTAGAATATGAAGAAATAATAAGATTAATTAACAATTAATTTAACTATTAACAAATATAAACTTGATTTTTGCTTATATTAATCATAATATCCTGACAGGACACTATTTTGTTTTATGGCAGGTGGCAGAATTGAAGCGGATCCTTTATTTTTAGGTTTAACTAGGCCAAGTATGATACTTGGTGTGACTTATGTTTATGCTGCTTTAGAAGCTATTGGTTCTGTTATGGCTTTTATTATTACAAGTAATTTTATTTATCTTTTAGTTATGCTACCTTGTCTGCATGGTATAGCATATTTTATATGTTTAAAAGAGCCATTAATGTTGGAACTATTATTAATGAAGACAAGTAATTTTAATATGTGCCCAAATAAAACATTCCATGGTGGTGCTAATTCTTATGATATTTATTAGATGGTATTATTAAGATGAAGAAATTAAACTCATATTTAGCTCAAAAACAAAATTATCTATCAAAAGAAATTTCTTCATCTAATTTTATTCCTTATAGTCTACATTGTAATGAAGATACGATACTTCTTAAGGATAATAGTTTATTAAAAATTATAAAAATAAAAGGTTTTGCTTTTGAAACAGCTGATGATGATGATATAGATATAAAAAAAAATGCGAGAAATAATCTTTTAAAAGGTATGGCATCTGGTAATTTTGCTTTATGGTTTCATACAATAAGAAGGAAAGAAGAAGCATATCCTGGTGGAGAATATACAAATATCTTTGCAAAAAGGTTAAATAAAGAATGGAAAGATAGACATAGTGGAGATAGATCTTTTGTAAATGAGCACTATATAAGTATAATAAGAAAAGAAGATACCGCTGGTGTTGCAAAAATAGCAAATATAATAAATAAAATAAGAAGTAAAGCTGATAAGGGTACGAAAGAAAAAGTATTTAAAGATGCTATGGCCGAGCTTGATGAGATAACTGAAAGAGTTATGAATGGTTTTTCAAATTATGGACCAGAATTATTGTCTCTAAGAGAAACACCAGATGGTGTTTATTCTGAAATATTAAAATTTCTTGGAATTATTGTTAATTGTGGACAGATACAAAATTATAGATTATCACCTATACCTCTAGATCATTACTTACATACCAACAGATTATATTTTAAAGGTAAAGTTTTTGAAATTATGACTCCGAATGGTTCAAAGTTCGGTGCTATTGCCTCACTAAAAGAATATAGACCTTCTACAAATGCTGGTATACTTGATGGTTTTTTGCAGATGCCATTTGAATTTATAATATCACAATCTTTTACTTATATAAACAGAATGGTTGCTATAAGTAGTATGCAGCTACAACAAAGACGTATGATTCAAGCAGAAGATGTAGCTGTATCGCAGATTAAAGAGATTGATGAAGCGTTAGATTCTGCAATGGGTGGAAAATTTGCCTTTGGTAGCCATCATTTAACTATATGTTGTTTTGAGGATTCGGAAAAGTCAGTAGAAAATGCCATATCTATGGCTGTCGTTGAATTTTCTAATGTTGGTATAACGGCTGTTAGAGAAAAATTAAATATGGAAGCATGTTTTTGGTCGCAATTACCTGGTAATTTAAAATATATAGTCAGAAAATCTACAATAAATACACTAAATTTGGCTAGTTTTGCTTCGTTCCATAATTATCCATCTGGTAAAAGAGTTGGTAATCATTGGGGTGATGCTTGTACTGTATTAAATACCGTGTCAGGAACTCCATACTTTTTTAGTTTTCATGTTCGTGATGTAGGACATACTATGATTATAGGTCCTACAGGTGCTGGTAAAACTGTTATGATGAATTTTTTGTGTGCACAAGCTCAGAAATTTAATTGTAGAATGTTCTTTTTTGATAAAGATAGAGGTGCAGAAATTTTTATAAGGGCTTTAGGTGGTAAATATTCAATTCTAGAGGCTAGTAAATATTCTGGATTTAATCCATTAAAATTAGCAGAAACTCCAGAAAATAAGGCTTTTTTAATAGAGTGGTTAACGGTTTTACTTACTGTTAATGGAGAAACTATAACTGCTGAGGATATGGCTAGAATTACAGAAGCTATTAATGGTAATTATAAATTACCATATGAGAAGAGAGTCTTAAGAAATATAGCTCCTTTTCTTGGTATGGGTGGTCCAGGATCTTTAGCTGGTAGGCTAGAAATGTGGCATAGTGGTGGTTCGCATTGTAGACTTTTTGATAATGATGATGATATAATAGACTTTTTTTCAGCCTATGCTTTTGGTTTCGAAATGGGGGAAATCCTAAAAGATAAAAAAAGTATAAGTCCAGTTTTGCTATATTTATTTCATAGAATTCAGAGTTCTTTAGATGGCACTCCCACAATGATAATATTAGATGAGGCTTGGGCGCTTATAGATAATGATGTTTTTGCTCCGAAAATAAAAGACTGGTTGAAAGTGTTCAGAAAATTAAACGCATTTGTAGTATTTGCTACTCAGTCTGTTGAAGATGCTACTAAGAGTAGTATTTCAGATACACTCGTGCAACAAACAGCCACACAAATATATTTGCCAAACTTAAAAGCTACAGAAGTTTATAGAACAGCTTTTATGTTAAGTGAAAGAGAATTTCAACTAATAAAAACGACCGATCCTGGTACAAGATACTTTCTTGTAAAACAAGATCAAGGTGGAGTAATAGCAAAAATAGACCTTATGGGTATGGGTGATGTTGTTAGGGTTTTATCCGGAAGAGCTGAAACAGTGTTGCTTCTTGATGAAATAATAAAAGAAGTTGGAAGTGAAAAGCCTGAAGATTGGATAGATATTTATTATAAGAGATCGAGGAATATGTAAATGAAGAAAACGAATATTTTTAAGATCTTTTTAATATTCTTTACATTTTTTAATTGTTTGTTCTTCAGTATGGAGGATGTTTTTTCTATATCACAATAAACTGTTGTTGGGCCAAGAGATAGAGTTAGAAAGTTTGATGATTTGAATTTTACATACATAGCTCCTATGAAAGATAATAGTAATTTGGATAAAAGTGGTTTCTTTTGTAAACCAGGTGGTTTAAAATATATGAAGTTTAATGAGGATAATCTCGATGGTGTTTTTGATAAAGGTCTTGGTGCAGCTTACTATATTGTTGTTGTTAATTTATTATTTTTTCCGTTGCTTTGTTCACAAATACTAAATGTTTATGGATTAATTAAGAATGATGATAGTGGTTTTAAATCTTTTTTTATTTTATTAGTTGCTGCTTTTGGATTTAAATCTTTAGAATATTTGGAAAATATGATTTTTGACGAGGATGATTTTAATTTAGATCCATATAATTCATATTGTCTTAGCGTTGGTTTGTCTATGGTTGCTATTTGTCTTTCTATTATGATTATAGCTAAAATAAAATCTATTAACCTTAGCACAAGAGTACTTATTATAGTAGGATTAGATGCTATTGCTAATACTATAAAGGAATCGTTTACAGGTATTCAATATGCTATAGCAGATACAGTGTTTGATAGTTTCGAATTATGTGGTGATAATTGGTTAACTTATGGTAATGAAAATATAGAAGCTAGTTTAAATGGACAAAGTATTGATTCACCTGCTGGATCAACTTGGAGTGTATGGGATAAATATATTTCGGAAGCCTATCCATCTAAAGGTGCTTTTAATGGTTCTTATAAGTACAAAATTAACAAATGTTTTATAGAGAATAATATAAATTATTGTAGAAAATTATATGCTGATGATAGCTTAACCTCTGACACTATTGTTACTAAGATAAATTTATTATACAAACCATATCGGGAATTTATTTATGACGGAATGGAGTTTTCATATAGTGGCTGCTCCGATCCTAGGCTCGATAGAAAATCGTATCTTGATGTTAGTGATAAAAATAGTCAATTGTATTACTTTAGGGGTAATGAAACAACTAATTTTGCTTGTGATAGATTTTTAGTATCGGCTGATGAAGATTATAGAGAGGCATATAAGTGTTGCTTAGAAGCAAGTCAAAAACTTATATGTATACATAATACTGTTGAAAAAAAGCATGTTATGTGTAATAAGGATGATGACGATAGTTGTAAAATGGATTATACTTTAGATAATTTTGGTGATAGATTATTAAAAATTGTCGGTTTAAGTGCGACAGAGTTTTCAAAGAAACTTGAAGAGAACAAAAATAAGCAACAAACAAATAGTATAGATAGCGACTTCTGTAAAAATTTAAAAGAAGCAACGGTAGATAAATTTTGTAAAGACAATAGTGATCCATTTAATTGTAATAGTGTTAGGCGTACCTATGATGAACACTGCGATGAAAATGTAAAACCAAAACCCGGTTTAATTTCTTCCAGTAATATTAGTTCATCAGAGAATAACAATAAAGATAGAGTACTTGATATAGATCATACAATTAAATTTAAAATTAGACAATCTGTATTAGGTTCGACAGGAAACAAGTATTGCGTAGAAACCTATAATCTTTGTCCGTACAATTTTAGAATACTTGGTGGGACTGAAAAGTATGGCGATGAGTTTTCTATGAGGAGTGATAGTGGGTTTAAAGTTAAAAAGGTTGGTAATAATGGTGAGTATGTTCAAGACAATCCTAATGATAGTGATAAAGATTTTAATAAAAAAAATAATTGTAGTTTTGATAAAGATGGTAATAGGCACTGTGATGGACCATGTATGATTGATGATAAAATTTATGCTTGTTATAACAAACCTTCTAATTTTTGTCAGATTGATAGGCATTGTGTGAATATTCAGCCTTTGGTAAAAACAAAAAATAATGCTTTGTCCCCATATATAGATAGAGCATGTTTGGATAATATTGGTTCTTCACATAATTTTTTAAATTATGAAAAACCATTAGCTAAATCAGATAAAAATCAAAAAGTATTAGTAGCACCGATGGTTGAATGTGTGATAGAAACTTTTAAAAATATTTTATTAAATAAAGCTGGACATACTATCTGTAGAAATATGGATGATGAAGTAATAGGAGATGTTTGTTTAAGTAGTGATGTAGTTATAAAACAGGGAGATGATTTATCAAAAAGTGATTACGAAAGTCCATTTATTAAAATAAAAACTTATCTTGGAAATATAGTGAAAGCTATATTAGCTTTATCTGTTATGTTGTATGGATATAATATAATTTTATTTAGAAAAGGTACAAATCCAGAAGAAATATTTAAGTATGTAATAACTATTTCTTTATTTGTTTATTTTTCGTTTAGTAATAATTGGATTAATAATTTATTTAATAGTGTATATAATATATATAATAAAGTATCAGAATTTGCGGTTAATATACTTTCAGAGGATAGAGAAAGTTATAGTTATGATAATCACAAGTATAGTGGTTGTTTCTTTTTTGATGCTTTATATATAAATAATAAATACGATGATTATAAGGATAGAAAGTATCTAGCTGTTTTTGATACCTTTGATTGTAAATTATCAAGGTATTTTGGTTATTATTCTGATAACATAGGTAATCCTCCAATAATTTCTATTTTTATAATGGGTATATTTACGGCTGGTTTAAGTATATTGGTTATGTTACCATTTGCTTTGTTATTTATTTCAATTTTATTTTTTATAATTAGAGTAGCTTATATTTTTGTTGTTAATTCTTTAACGATAACAATATTATTATTTATGACGCCAATCTTTATTCCAATGGTTCTTTTTGAAATGACAAAAGGGATTTTTCAAATTTGGTTGAAGAAGATTTTGCAAAATATAATGTCTCCATTATTTATATTTATGTCTTTAAGCTTATTTTTAATAATTTTTGATAAGTATTTTGTAGCTGATGCTATATTTTATGGAGAAAATGAACCTATAAGGAATGTTTATTGTAATACAATATGTAAAATTTCAGAAAATAATTATTTTCATCTAGATGAAAATAATAGTAGCCAAAGAGAATCATGTAGTAATTCAAAAGGTAAAATAATCAATTTAAAAAAGAATGCTCCTATATGTGCTGTACAAGATCCTGGGGTTTCTAATAAAACTGGTGTAGGTTTAATAGATTTTATAATAGAAGATTTTCCTGGTTTGCCTGGCCTACCTAATTTTTCTGGTTTGACAGATCAGATTGAAGGTTTTTTTAATATGTTTTTTGATTTAATATTTTTACTAATTTTGATTTTTATTTTTGAACAATTTGTTTCCTATGTGAATGCTATGACAGGATCTATATTTTCATCTGATGGAACAGGGGGTAAAGGAGTATATGATGATATTTCAGGTTTACCATCTCTTCAAAAGATCAATCAAGTTGTAGCTAGCGCAGGAGCTAAAATGGCTAATAGTTCTTTAGATGTTGTAAGAAATACTCCAGGTATAATTTATAATAAAATTAAAAAGAGCGATGATGATAAATAATTTATTCATAAAATTATGTTTTTTTTGTTTTTTTTTCATATATTTTAGCAACCCATCTATATGTTTAGCTAAAGGTATGAAAAATTATAATAGCTACATTGCTGCAGATGTGAAATCTATAGAAGATAAAAATGATGCTAAAGAAGATTCAGAATCTGAAAGTACACTTAGTAAGGCAATGGAAATTATAAAGTTTATACCTGGGGTCAGTTTTTTAGTTCCTTCAATTACATGTTTAACAAAAGCCGGGATGGCTGATTTTAAGGCCAGTGATGCAATTGATGCTGGAGAAGCTACAGGAAAAATATTTACGGCTTTTACGGTAATTGGAAATCTAGCTTCACTTAGTCCAAGTGAAGCATCTGGAGCTATGGCTTTGCAGGAAGTATTCCAGAGTAATTTGTATTGCAAATATCAAAAGATATATGATGAAGAAAATAAATACATAAGTAAATCTAAAGCTGACAACAGTGAAGGTGGTTATCCTATGTTTCCAATATATCCAGTGGTTATACCTATAAAAAATGGTCAGTGTAATGTTGGTGATATTTTAGATGGAAATTTCAAGAAAATGAAAAATTTAAATTCTTTCGAAACCAAATGTAGTTTTTCTTTTTCAGCAACAGATGACCAATGTCTGGAAGATCTAAATATACCTATTATGACAGAATATACTGTACAAGGATATTTAGTTGAGGGTTTTTGTTTGACATCTTCCTTAAAAAAAGCGTTTAAAAATGCTACTGATAAAGTAGTAAAGAAAGAAACTAAAAAACAAGTTAAGGAAAAGATTAAAGATGCAGAAGAGAAAGCTGGTAAAAAATTAACAAAAGAACAAATGAAGGAGATTGAAGATCAAGTAACTAAAAAAATGGATAAGTTACTAGATGGTGCTAAAGATGCTAGTGGAGAAATTACTCAGGAAGGTTTAGAAAAATTTATAAAGGAAACATCAGATGAAG